>CALBVQ010000165.1 GCA_937969485.1 uncultured Saprospiraceae bacterium
ATTTGCTATGTCAGATCTTACCGTTTCTGGATTAGACTTTACCCAAAACAAATTCACTCCTGATTCTACTTTCATCTTCCCTTCTCAGCCAGGCAAAGAAATAAAATTTAATGTCTCGGTAGATAACTTCACTGGTAGCGACATCGATGGATCAATCGTGGATTCGAGAAATGGCAATAATATAGATCATAATGTAAAGGTATTTAACCCAAAGAACATTGAGCTATCAGGTATTGACCTTAAAGCCGAAGCTATCGAAATTAGTCAACCCTATTACATTGAAGGGCGTTTAAGCAGTCTTACTGGAAAATCTGGAGCATTGGAAATTAATGAATTTTCAGCCTCTCGATTCTATTTAGATAAGAGGAAAGCGGGATTTGAAGAGCTTGTCCTGAAGACCCCGAAAAGTACATTACGTGATAATCTGTTTTTCTCATTCCGTAAAATGGAAGACTGGAAAGACTTTATAAACAAAGTTCTAGTAAATGGCACGCTTGATAACACTAGCATAGCGGTAACTGATCTTATGTACTTTGCACCTAAATTAAGGACCAATCGATTTTTCTCTGAAAACATGGAGGAGTCAATCATACTTAGTGGAAAAATTACTGGTCGAGTGAATTCATTTAATGCTCGTAACTTTAAAGCTGAAATAACTAACAACCTTAAATTTCAAGGCTCATTCATTGCAAGGGATATAACTACACCTGATGAATCGCTTCTAAACATTGGGTTTAGTTCGTTAAACACAAACGTCACCACTCTAAACAAGCTTATCCCAGGCTTTAAGGTTCCTACCAATTTCTACAAACTAAACAATTTAGATTTTAGCGGCAGATTCGATGGATACTATCAAGATTTTGTGGCTTATGGGGATTTGCTTACTGATCTAGGGAGGGCCGACGTCGATATGAGGCTTAATTTAAAGGAAGGCAGCAAGAACGCAAGCTACTCAGGGAAAATAAACTTGTACGACTTTGACTTAAACACTTGGTCTGAACGGAAAGACTTCGGTAACTTGTCTTTCTCAGCTATTGTAGAAAATGGCCGCGGGCTTGAACTAAGCACTGCATATGCAGAACTTGGTGGAGAGTTGATAGCACTTGACTATAGAGGATACAACTATACTGGTATAGTAGATGCCAAACTAGAGCAAAACCTATTTGACGGTAAGTTCAGTATTAATGACGACAACATCGACCTAGATTTCGAAGGGAACATTGATTTAACTGGTGAGATTCCTCAATATGATTTCGGTGCCGGTATCGACAAATTGAATTTACAGGCTTTAAATTTTTCAAAGGACATTACTCACATTGAAGGTATTGTTGATATCAAAGCCAAAGGATCCAGTATTGATGACATTATAGGTTCGGCACTTGGAAATCAGATTGTCATAGTCAAAGATTTAGACACCCTTGATTTCGGTCACCTGGCGATTGCCTCGACACTAAGCCCACTACTAGAGCGTACTATTTTCATTGATAGTGATATAGGAAATGCTGAAGTAAACGGTCAATATAAATTGACAGAATTACCGGATGCATTCATCGATTTATTAAAGAGTAATTACCCCGACTTCACTAAAAACTTGAAGTACCTTGAGGGTGTCCCCAAAGAAGATGTCACGGCTACTTTCGATGTTGAAATTACAGAAGCCAGTAATCTGTTGAGGTTCTTTACCTATCAAACTGCAGATTTAGATAGCCTTGTTGCAAATGGAATGATTGATTATACTTCAGGTAAATTTGAACTGACTTTACGATCACCGGATGCTCGGTACTCCGATTATGCTGCGCGACAACTAGATGCGAATCTGACTTTGGGCGAAAGCCAAGGAACTTTCTACCTTAAAGCAGATAGTGCATTTATTAAGCAGGCCGTAATCAATGACCTTTCAGCAAATGGTCGTGTAACGAACGACTCTATTCACTTCGATATCATCGCTGATAAAGCTTTGGACTCTATTGACAATATTGCCATATCAGGAGAGTTTTTTCCTAAAGTTGACGAAGTTGAACTACAATTCAGCAACCTAGAATTTGATTTATTCGGTAGTAACTGGACTCTGAGTAGGAACAATTCGGCACAACTAGGTAAACAGAAAGTAAAATTGGAGAACTTTATTTTACAAGACGATCAACGAAGGATTGGCATTCGCTCAATAAATGAAAATAAAGGGGTGGAAGCGAAATTTACCGATGTACAATTCTCGCTACTCAATCAGTTCATTGCCAACGAAGACCTAATCCTCAGCGGAAACACAAATGCCACAATATCCTTTGATAACATATTCGAACAAACTGGAATCTTTGTAAAGGCGGAAGTAGAAAGGGTTAAGGTCAAAGAGCAGAAAATGGGGACATTATATGTGACAGCAACCACAGATTTATCACGAAACCAAGTAGAATACAATGTTACTCTTGATAACAAGAAAGATAAGGTCATTCTAAATGGTAACTATGGCTTAGAAAGTAAACTTGTTAATGCGCAGCTTGATGTAGACGGCTTTCCACTCAATTTTTTAGAGAACTTTTTGGGTGGGAATATTCGAAATACACAAGGACTGATTTACGGGCAAATTGATATCGACGGACTTCTTAATGACTTAGATACGCGAGGTAATGGGGAAATCGTGGATGGCTATACAGAAATTGATTATTTGGGGACTAAGTATTCATTTGAACAAGCAAACTTCAAAATTCGAAAAAACTTTGTTGATTTTACAGGAGCTAAGCTTGTTGACTCTCGTTCTCAAATAGCAATATTGGATGGAGGGCTAACCCACCAGAACTTTAGGTCTTTAGGCTTGAAGCTGGACATTAGTTCTGACAAATTTATTCTGCTGAACACATCAGGTGAAGACAATCCCAGTTATTATGGCTTTGGCCAAGGCGAAGCCGATGTGAGTTTCAGAGGAAAATTTAGCGAAATGTTGATTTCGATCATGGCGATAACTGGAGAGGAAACAACCATGACCTTGCCCATCAGCTATGTAAATTCAGCTCGGGATCAGAGTTTTTTGCCTATAATGACAAAAGAAGAATTTGTCTTGTCAATCGAAGACGAAAAGGTTGATATTAACCAGAACTATTATGTAGGCTTGACACTTGAATTGTTTCTTACGGTAACTCCTGAAGCTGAAATGAAAATTGTATTTGACCCAGCAACAGGCCATCAACTAGCAGGCAGAGGCTCTGGAGACATTCAACTATTCTTGAGTCCAAACGGAGACATCGACATGTATGGTGGTTATAATGTTGAAAGTGGAAACTATGACTTTGCGCTGGAAAGTCTTATCAAAAAAGAATTCCAGATCAAGGAAGGTGGAATTGTTACATGGTCTGGGGATCCACTCGATGCCAAAATAGATATTGCAGCTGAATATAAAACGTTACGAGCCCCACTTGACGTATTTTTAGCGGAGTATCTAGGAGGAAATGAAGACTTGCTCTCGAGGGCATCCGAGGAGACTGATGTGCAGCTGACTGTAAATCTACTTGACCAACTACTAAATCCCACGATTAAGTTTCAAATTGATTTTCCGAATCTCGGAGGTGACTTGTCTGGTTTAGTGAAAAACAAATTGGACATTTTGCAAGAAGACCCTTTAATATTGAACAATCAAGTACTAGGGCTGTTGATCTTCAATAACTTTTTGCCCTATAACAATCCTATTGCCACGTTTAGTAATTCAAGTGTGAATTCTTCATTAGGGGTAATAGTAGGAGAATTACTTTCAGCTCAATTGTCAGGATATGTTTCCTCTTTAATGGAATCGATACTTGATGAAAATGGATTAATTTATGATGTGGATGTTGATGTGCGACTTGATCTTGATAATGCCACGACTACTTCAAACTCAGGTTATGGACTTACTTTAAAACCAAAGTTCAATACCGACAAATTCGATATTGTGCTAGGAGGAGATTATCTTACTCAAAACGCCAATGAGCAGGTACCTTATACAACCGGAGATTTTATTTTTGATTATTATTTGACCGAAGACAAAAAGATTAAGATTAGAGTTTATGGCAGGACGGATCGGCAAGTATTTGAAGGAAGGCGACAGAGAGTAGGAGCTGGACTCTATTTTAGAAGAGAGTTTTCCAATTTTAGAGATTTGCGAAAATCATTTACTAAAGTTGCGGAGGAGATAAAGAAGAAAGAACAATATGAACAAGAGTAGAAAAAAAACTTTTCGTACCGTACCAGAAGGCTTTTTTGACAAAATAGAATTTGATAAGATACAGAATTTATTGATTGAGTTGTGTAGGGGAGAAGAGACTGTAAAATACTACCAATCACTCAACTTCTTGAAAAACCCTAGAGAAATAAATAGGGAGCTGTTAAAGGCAAAAAACTACTTTAGTACTTTCCAGCAAGATAATAAAATACCTTCATCTGAGTTCTTTGACATTGAAAATGATCTTTTCCTACTAAGTAAAGAAAACTATCTGCTTGAGATCGAATCTCTATTCAGAATAAACAATTCCATACTTTTAGGAGATGAAATGTACAATTTTCTCTTTGCTTCAGAAGAATATGAATTATTAAAGGATTTATTAGAGGATGTCATCTACGAACGTGCCCTTGCGAAGATTGTAGAAAAAGTTCTTGATCATGAAGGGAATGTGCGGCCAGACGCTTCACCTGAACTCCTCAAGATCAATAGAAAGATTCAATCCAAGATGAGAGAGTTGGATAAAGAATTTGATGGTCTAGTCAAGCTATATAAGGATAAAAACATGTTGACAGATTCCGCTCAATCCTACAGGAACGGAAGGCGAGTGTTGTCAGTTCCTGCCGAAAATAAGAGACAAATCAATGGAGTTATTCACGATGAATCGGCGACAGGTAAGACTGTATTTTTAGAACCCGATTCATTAATCAGGCTTAACAATGACTTATTTGATTTTCAAAATGAGTATAAGCAGGAAATAAATAGGATACTACGGCAGCTTTGTACTGACTTAAGAGGATTTATTCCCCATATCAAGTCCTATCATAGACTTATCCTAGAAATGGACAAAATTGCTGTGCGAGCCAAGTGGGCTAGAAAGATTGAAGGTGAATTTCCTGAAGTTCAAGATCATCCGCAGCTGCATTTTCTCGATGCGTATCATCCTCTGTTGAAATTAAAGAATGAAAGTGAGGACAAGACTACCATTCCGTTTAATCTAGAACTCCAAGGGAAAAATAAATTACTACTTCTTAGTGGACCCAATGCTGGTGGCAAGTCAATTCTAATGAAAAGCGTCATATTGCTTCACACAATGGTTCAATGTGGAATACCTGTGCCAGTTCATCCCGATTCTAAACCAGGTTTTTTCAAGACTTTTATTGCAGACATAGGGGATCAGCAAAGTATTGAAAATGACCTATCTACATATAGTAGTAGACTAAAGATAATGGCTGAAAGTCTAGAAGTAGCCAATCAATCGACTCTCATGGTAATTGATGAATTCGGTAGTGGAACAGATCCCAAATTCGGTGGAGCACTAGCAGAATCGATGCTCTATACATTTAATAAATCTGGTGCTTTTGGTGTAGTCACCACTCACTATAGCAATCTCAAAATATTTGCTTACAAAGCGAAAGGTATTGTGAATGGCGCAATGGTTTTCGATCAAGAGAACCTCGAGCCTACTTACCACATGAAAATAGGAAAGCCAGGAAGTTCATTTGCATTTGAAATAGCGGACAAAAGTGGTATTCCTGAACAAGTAATGAAATATGCAAGAAAGAAAGTAGGAAAGGACTCAACCGAAGTAGAAGACTTATTAGTAAATCTTCAACGAGAGAAAGCCCAAGCAGACAATAAAGTAGAGACTTTAGAGTCAAAAGAAAAGGAACTTCAAAGGCTGATAACCACGTACAACCAACTATACAAAGAACTCGATGTACGAAGAAAGAAACTCAAGATGGAAGCTAGAGAATCCAGTCTAAGAGATACAACAGAACAAAACAAGGCTTTTGAAAATTTAATTAGGGAATTAAGGGAAGAAAAAAAGTTAGACGAAGCAAAAGAAATAGCAGCAAAATTGAAAGTCGAAAGGGATAGCTTGCATGGCGAGATTTCAACTCTTGAAACGAGCTTACTGCAGCAGTCTACTTTTGACGTAAGTCAACTTAAAAAGGGCGACTTTGTGAGAATAGGCAATAATGAAGATGTGGGAGTGATCGAATGGATTCGTAAAAACAAAGCAGAAGTGAGATTTGGTAATATGGCTATTCAAACTAAGATTAAAGACTTGCTTCCAGCAAAAGAACCGATTGAAGTTAATAGATCAAGAAGTGTCATTTCTTCTATTAAAGAACAGAATCAAACACCTACTCGGCTAGATATCAGAGGGATGAGCAAACAAGATGCAACTAGAATTACCGAAGAATTTTTCGACAAGGCTATTTTATCTAATGCACACGAACTAACTATTGTGCACGGCCATGGCACCGGTGTTCTTCGCAAGGAAGTTAAGAGAATTGCAAAGGAATACAAGGACATCAAGCGCATTTACCACCCAGAATATGAATCAGGAGGAGATGGTGTAACGATCGTAAACTTGTAATTGACTAAATGCCAAATTTCGAAACCACTGTTTTAATTTCTTGTTTCCCACTCACGCCTTTCAAAGCAGTAATACTATGCTTGATCTTACTCTTTGTATGAACAATCACAAGGATTTCATCATCTTGACCTATGTTCTTTCTAAAATTCTTGACATTTTTCCAACCGTCAGCTTTGAACTCATCTAGATGCCACTTTTGTATAACATCAAAATTCTGATCCGTATAGACTAGGACGGTATGAGCAGTTTTTAGCTCGTCTGTGGTCTTTGTGTCTTTCGCAATCATCCCATCCATGAAGGTAGGAACCCCATTATCAGTCCATAGCGCAGGATACTCAGCTTTCTTAGCTGCTGGATCCATTTTGCATGACAAAAAACTAACTGTAAATAATAACGTAAAAAGTATATACTTCATAATATAAAATTAACCTTCATAAAACACACCCATTTCTTGTAATTCTTCAGGGCTAGTCTCTCTTACTTTAATAATTTCAACTTCGAAGAATAAATCAAGCCCTGCCATGGGATGATTGAAATCTATTGAAACTTTATCTTCTTTTACTTCTTTCACAAATCCGACGTGCTGCCCACCCGAATTATCTTGCATTGCAATTTGCTTTCCCGGCACCAAATACTCTTTCTGAGCTTCTTCGTCACCGAAATTCTCTTTAGGAAATTCTACTAAATTGTCTTCTACGTAAAGTCCATATGCTTCCTCAGCTATCACTTGAAAACTATTCTTATCACCTTCAATTAGCCCTTCTATTTCAGCTTCGAAACCTGGAATCATCATTCCCACACCAAATACAAAACCCAAAGGTTCTTTTCCGTAAGTCTCTTCCACCACTTTTCCTTCCGCATTTTCCTCCTTTAATCGATAGTGAGCTTCGACAAAGTGTGTTTTTGCAATTTTCATTTTTTAGCGTAAAAGTAAACTATTTGTACACCTTAACAATCCATTACGAAAAATTTAAATTCATACATTGTAGATTCACGTTAATATATAATTATGAAGATCAACTTTAAGAAAATCGTTCTATTGCTATCCACTATGATCTTGATCATTTACGTGGGCATTAGTTATGTATTGCCAAGAGTAATTTTGAAACTATCAAGAGAAGTCTCCACCTCCACGGCGGCTGACTTCGGTATGAGATACGATAAAGTGGAGGTCCAGTCGGACGATTCCTTGATTTTATATGGTGATTTCATCTACCCATTTGAGAGAAATTACAATCAGGCAACTTCTAGTCATTCGATGATTGTTCTTCATCCGCTAAAGCAAAACACAAAATCTGTTTATCCTCTGCTTAAATCATTCAATAATCTAGACGTGAATTTCATCACTTTCGATATAAGAGCGCACGGTCGAAGTGAAGGGCACCTCTACACTATGGGCATAAAGGAAGCAAAGGACGTGTCCTTAATTATTGATTACATTCTCGAACTCCATCCTGATCATAGTTTCGGAATCTATGCACGAGGAAATACGGGTAACATCGCATTAAAAGCAATGGAAAACGACTCTCGGATAAGATATGGTATTATCGAAAACTTCTATAAGCATCCACTGGAAACGCTGCAGCGCTTCAATTACGATGATGTGTTTGTAAAAAACAAGACTTTGCAAGACTACATACTGAAGCAATCGATGGATTTCCTAGATCTCAATATTGAGGAGCATCAACCTAATTTACAAAGAATAGATCGCCCCGTTTTACTACTTAAAACCGAGTATAATAAACCAGAATTAGATTATCTAGAGAGTTTACTTGTTAATTCTGAAATATATCACATGTATTTTCCAGAGAATAACTACCTACTCGCCAATTTATCCGACAGAAAAAGAAGTTCTGATTACATATCTTGTGTCAGTGAATTCCTTGAGATGCAATCTCTACATGCCATACAAAACTCCAAAGAAAGTTTCTTTATCTCAGAGGACAGATTCTATTGAACAATCACCTTTGATGTAAAAATATGATCGCCACTTTGGATCTTGACTAGATAAATTCCCGAGGCTGCAGGAGCAGGATATGCAGCACTGGCAGTTGTTCTATAAATTTCTGTACCCGAAATGTCATACAAAATCACTTCGTCGACACTTTCGTTCCCTTCAATAAAGAACTGACCTTGATCGATTGGATTAGGGTAAATTTTGGGGTTTAACCCCAAAAACTCTTCAACGTCAACCAACTGCGGAACGCTCAACTTCCTATCCCAATACATCCTGTACTCTCCAGCTTCTAATGTAAAAGTTTGTGTTTCCTGACTGACATCAAGCGAATCAGCGGAAAAGAACTCATACCACATACCATCATGCTGAAAATCAACTGTAATTTCACCCTGTTCGACACCAAAATTCCCTATCAGCAATACATTGTCCTCTCCATTCAAATGAATGGACTTAAGCGTGCTAGCAACATTTATTCCAAAATCCGAAGTATGCATCACCTCTTCTGTTTCACGAAGGTGCATCATAGCAGAAAAGTGAAGGTATAAATCGGCTCTATCCTGATCTAAAGTATAATCCCATCTTACTGGTTTAGGCGAAAGTCTGCAGTCATTACTTATGGTACCGTCAGGACAGTAATTAATACTATAATCATATGCTAGTTCACCAAACTGCCATATCATCTTAGGACCGGGTAGACTGTAAAAGAATGCTGAAGCCATAGCAATCCGATCGGCGCCTACCGATAACTCCGTTACATCATAGTCTCCCATACTATTCCCGAAAGCACTATTCTTATATTGTAAACGTTCCTCATCATGACTCTCCATGTAGCCAATTGCATGCGCATCATCCCACCCTTTGTTCTGATATGACAAGTGGCTAAAATTAGATTTATTTCCAGAGGTGTAGCCCATCGTTCCTTCGTTGAAATTATAGTTTGCATTGGCCCATAACATCATGCCATAATCACTTAGGTCCTTTTCTTCATCATTATTTGCAAAGTGTTCGAGGATCACATAGAAATCATTATCTATATTCCACAATTCGTCAGCATAGGCCTTCAAAGTTTCCACCCTGCCTATATCGTATGACGCAAATTCAAAATTATTTTCTGAAAAGGTCTGGGTAAACCCTTTCGAAAGATCAAATCTAAAACCATCAATGTGATATTCCTCTATCCAATATTGATTGATCGTGTTTACATAATCTTTGGTCGCTTGGCTTTCATGATTAAAATCATAACCTACATTAAAGGGATGCTTTGGTTCCTCGTTGAGAAAAGGGCTTTCAGATGAAGGTTTATTGTTGTTCCAATATAGTTGCGCATATGGATTTTGCGAAAAAGCATGGTTAAATACCACATCCAAGATAACCGCAATTCCAAGTTCATGTGCTCGATTTACTAAAGCCTTAAACGCTTCTACATCACCGTAGTATTTGTCAAGCGCCATATGATATGATGGGTTGTATCCCCAACTATCATTCCCTTCAAATTCCGATACAGGCATCAACTCTATTGCATTAATTCCTAGTCTTTTCAAGTAGGGTAGCGTGTCCATAATGCTTTTGAAACTATGATCTGCTACAAAATCTCTAGCTAGCATTTCGTATATATTTAATCTGGTTTGATCGACTGGTTGAAAGTCATCATCTGTCCAGTTGAATTCGGCTGGTTTCATTTCGAAGTAGGTGACTCTAGAATTTGCCTTAGCTGGAAAAACAGGTAAATCAGGGTAGACCTCTTCTGAAATATATTCATCGTGAAAATCATCAAGAATCACTGTGGAGTAGGGGTCTGCAATTACAATTTCACCATCTACAATATATTGGTAAGAATATGCACCGTTTTCATTTAGTCCAGTAATATCAATCCAGTAATAGTCTCCATTTTCACTTCTATTCATGTACCCTTCCACGCTCGCTGTCCAATCATTAAAGTCACCAACCACATAAACATAATTCTTGAGAGGAGCATATAATTTTAACCTCACACTGGTTGGGCTTATCCGATTCAAGCCGTAAGGAAGATTGTCAGGATCATTCAATACTGGTACTTCGCCTGGATTAACTACAAACTGCACTGAGTCAGTTATTATTTCTCCATCATATTCCGCTATATACTTAAGCGTGTGATTTCCCTCCTCAAGGTCGTTCATTGTAAAATCGATCACATCAGTTATGTCATCAAAAACTATAGATGAGTTATCAAAGACTGTAACTGAGGCCTCCTGCGTAAAACTGATCTTCACATCAAGATCTTCATCTAAGTCAAGAATAAAATTAGAACCTGACGGTGAAATAAAGGTGCCAATAAAGGACTCACTAACCTGATAAATAGGATAGAAGATATCAGAGAAAGTGGAAGTTTTTCCTTCTTTCGAACCATCTACATTTCTGAAAACCATACCAAGTTCTGTAACAACCTCTGAACCTGTCAATTCGTAGTAATCAGTAATATTAAAGCTTATCGAATGAATATTATTCCCTTCATTAGTCATCTTTACATTTGCATCATCTGTTCCCCAGTTGCCTTGAACATTTGACCAATTCCCAGGTCCTCCAGCTTCGGTGATTATCCCTGTGTGAATATAAACTTGATCTACATCTATGAGGCCACCACTCCCTTGGGTTGCATCATAATAGATCGTAATATCATCAGCCACTGTAGGGAAAGTTGGTTCAACCGTGACAATTTGCGAAAAAGCTTCAATGAATAAAGTAGCGAAAAAGAAAGTAAATAGAATTCTCATAATTGAAGGTTTTTAATATTACTATTTTATTTTTGAACGCCGCATTACTTTCTTCCTAACACGGTTATATCCTGATATTCTAATGTGGATGATATTAACTGCTTAATCAAATTTACAGTTGTTAAACAACACTATTAGTAGGTTCAAGCATAAACTCCTTACCATTTGCAAAAACTTCAAGAGCTTCGCCCCGCTGAAGTTCTATAAATATATCTGTTTGATCGCAACGAACTTTAAGTAAGTTATTCCTAAAATTCACTTTGAATGAAAACGAAGTCCAGTCTGGCGGCAAGAAAGACGTAAAGTGCAGTTTGCCGTCTTTTACTCTCATTCCAGCAAATCCCTCCACGATGCTCATCCACGTTCCAGCCATTGATGTTATGTGCAGCCCGTCCTCCGTATCATTATTGTAGTCATCTAAATCTAGTCTTGCTGTCCGCAAGTACATTTCGTAAGCCTTTTCTTTCTTACCAAGCTTAGCCGCTAGTATCGAATGCACGCACGGAGAAAGCGAAGATTCATGAACAGTTCTTGGTTCATAAAAATCAAAGTTCTTTCTATGTTCAAACTCAGTGAAATCATCTTCAAAAAAGTAAAACCCTTGCAAAACATCTGCCTGCTTGATAAAGCAACTTCTTAATATCCGATCCCAACTCCAATTCTGATTAAGTGGTAGATGTCTCTTGTCTACGTCTTTTACCAAAACCTGTTCTTTATCTAGATAGTTGTCTTGTTGCAATACAATACCTAGCTCTTTATTCTCTGGATAGTACATCTTGGAATCGATTTCCTTCCATTTTTCGATTTCAGCCTCATCAAATGCCAATTTAGTAACGATCTCACTGTACTTGGCCTTGTGATTGGTTTTAGCGAAGGCCAACTTTTCAATGGTATATCTTAAGCACCAGCAGGCAAGATAGTTAGTGTACCAGTTGTTGTTTACATTATTTTCGTACTCATTGGGTCCTGTGACTCCATGCATCATGTACTTACCCGAATATTCACTAAAGTGTACTCGACTTGCCCAGAATCTTGCAATTCCAATCAAAACTTCTAGTCCATAATTTACCGCATATTCAGTGTCTCCAGTATAATTTTCATAATTATAAATTGCATAGGCAATTGCACCGTTCCTGTGTATTTCTTCGAAAGTAATTTCCCATTCATTATGAGATTCCTCTCCATTCATTGTGACCATGGGATATAACGCTTCCCCATTTTTGAAGCCTATCTTTGCAGCATTCTCATAAGCCTTTCCTAGCTGATCATATCGGTATTTTAACAATTGCTTCCCAACTTTTTGCTCTGTGGTGCTCAAATAAAAAGGTAAGCAATAGGCTTCTGTGTCCCAGTAAGTTGATCCACCATATTTCTCGCCAGTAAACCCCTTCGGTCCTATATTCAACCTCGAATCCTCGCCTGTGTAAGTTTGATTTAGATGAAAAATATTAAATCGAATTGCTTGTTGAGCTGAAACATCTCCCTCAATCTCTATATCAGCCATTTCCCACTTCTTAGCCCAAGCCTCAACATGCAACTTTTTCATCGTGTCAAATGGCATGTCGAGATACCGAAATAGAGCAAATTTACAATCCATTTCGATACTATCTGCCTCATAATCAAGGCTGCTAATGATTGTAACTATCCTATTCATCTCGATTTGACTACCTTCAACCAAGTCAAATGAACTCTCTAAAGCTATATACTTATCAGCTGTAATGACTTTCTCATCATAGCTTGTGGGATAACCGTCAATAAAATACTGGCAATTCATCGCAGATGCAACGTGAAAGTTAGTCTTTAAAGTGCTTGCACTATTGACTGCAATTTCGCTATCATAAGTCACTTCTTTTTGCGTCCAAAACTTTTCATCGTAATTGCTATCTTCATTCTTAACATCGAAATCAAGGGGTGTTACAAATCTAAGGTTTACAGCTCTTTCAAAACCACCAACTGCATATGATTGAACTGCTAACTTGTCATCTGAAACTGAGCAAAATCGTTCGGATTCTATGGCGAATGTGTGCCCATTAAAAGATACCTTACAGGTCCTGAGCAAAACACCCTGTTTCATGTCGAGCTCCCTATGCCATTCATGAATTTCAGCTTTATTGATATCAAACTCCACACCGTCAATATACATATGAAGACTTGACCAATCTACGGCGTTCAGCACTTTAGAATAATAATCAGGATAACCAATTTTCCACCAACCTACAATGGTCTTATCCGGATAATACACACCGGCTACATAATTTCCTAGCATTGAATGTCCTGTATTCAACTCTTCTAAAGTTCCTCTCTGACCAAACTTACCATTACCTAAGCTACAAATACTCTCTGTATTCTTATTATACTCTTTATGAAAATCGTCCTCTATGATCTTCCATGGATCATACTTAAGGTATTTCTTTATGTTTTTATGAATCATCCCTTCTTATTTAGGTAGTTAAGCAACATTTCCGGTTCTTTTCCCAGTAAGTTTTCATACACCACGTCTGCCATTTCTAAGATGTTTGCGTCTCCTATTCCTATCGAAACAAAATCAGCTGTATTTGCGGCTATCACTCCTTTGATACTATCTTCAAATACCACGCATTTTTTGGGCTCGAGCCCAAAGTGTTCGGTAACAAGTAGAAATACCTCTGGATCAGGCTTGCTTCGCTGCACCATCGTTCCGTCGCTAATAAAGTCAAAAAACTCAATGAGCTCGATTTGCTGTAGAATTTTTCTTGCATTCTTTGATGCGGATCCCAAAGCAATAGGTATGTTGTGTTTGCACAGCTTGATAAGGTAGGGGAGGACCCCTGGTAGAATCTCGTCCTTATCCATCGAGGAAATGAGTCCTAAATATTCCTCATTTTTACTAGCTAGTGCTTTTGCGAAATCTTGATCTGATAAGGTGATACCGGCGTGAGAAAGAATTAACTTCAGAGAGTCTACGCGACTGACACCCTTCAACTTCTCATTGAATTGTTCATTAAAATCGAATCCTAGACTTTGTCCTAGATTCCTCCATGCCTGAAAATGGTACTTAGCTGTATCAACTATTACGCCATCCAGATCAAATATACATGCAGATAAATGTTGTTTCACGACTATATATTTATACTTAGTGTAAACATAACACTTTGTGCATAAATTGCGAAACTTAAATGCGAAACTTAAACTACACCTTCATCAATTTGTCATAGTTGAGATATGATATTCACTATTCCTCTTCCGCAGAGAACTTAGATTTTACGGTATCAGCTGCGTCCTTAGTCTTTTCTGCAACATTTTCTCCGAATTCTTGAGTCTTTCCCATTGCAGTTTTAACAGCATCGTTATTTTTTACTTCTTCCACCACATCCTTCGCTTTTTCAGAAAATGACTCCGCAAATTCCTTTGTCTTACCTACAGCAGTTTTTACAGCCTCGTTGTTCTTTACATCCTCTATCACTTCCTTGCCTTTCTCAATCGACTTCTTTACAATTTCACTATCCTTAATATCACCAATTACCTCCTTACTCTTTGCAACTGCCTTTTGAACAGTTTCATTGCCCTTTACATCCTCTATTAGATCCTTGGTCTTATCAATTGTGCTTTCAGCAAAATCTTCAAGTTTATCTTCAAATTTTTGGAAGGTTTCGCTTTCTTGAATTTCCCTTGTTTTCTTTCCTAGCTTCTTAAAAAAATTACCAAACATGCGATTATGATTTTTTTGGTTAAAAATGTTAGCCGACTAATAATAGCCAATGTAATTATGCGGTGAGAGCACTCTCAGCTCCTCTTTAACATCTTCTTCTACCTCCAAAGTTTCAATAAACGCCTGAATCTTTTCTTTATTAATCTTACTTCCTCGTGTAAGTGCCTTTAGTTTTTCATACGGCTTTTCAACTTTCTCCCTTCTAAGAATATTTTGTATCGCTTCAGCGACTACAGCCCAATTTTCATCGAGATCGTCCTTTAAAACTGATTCATTTAAGGTAACCTTAGATAGGCCTTTAGTAAGAGATTGCAGAGCGATCATCATGTGACCGATCGGAACTCCCACATTCCGCAACACAGTGCTATCGGTAAGATCTCTTTGTAACCTAGAAATCGGCAACTTGTTAGCAAGGAACTGGAATATCGCATTGCTGATTCCCATATTTCCTTCAGCATTTTCCCAGTCAATAGGATTGACCTTATGAGGCATGGCGGATGAGCCCACTTCATTCTTGACCGTAATTTGCTTAAAGTAATCCATCGAAATATATGACCACATGTCTCTGGCTAAATCGATAAGAATTGTATTTATTCTACTTAACATGTGAAATAGCTCCGCAAGGTCGTCGTAATGAGCAATTTGCGTTGTGATATCATGTCTCGTTATCTGTAACTTATCTTTTAAAAATGAATTACTGAATTCTTGCCAATCATAGCCGGGAAAGCTCACTTTATGTGCATTCAGGTTACCTGTTGCCCCTCCGAATTTACCGTAAAATTTGAATGCCTTCAAAAGGCCAATTTGTTTGTCTAGGCGTGATACGAACACCATTATTTCCTTTCCTACCGTTGTCGGTGAAGCTGCTTGACCATGCGTACGAGCCAACATTGGCACTCCTTTCCAATCTTTGCCTTTGGACGAAAGTCCATCCCTAAATCGTATTATCATAGGTAGCAAAGTCTCCTGCAGGGCATCCTTGATCATCATAGGAAACGCAGTATTATTAATGTCCTGGGAAGTCAATCCAAAATGAACAAACTCAAGCTCATCAGCAATCCCATTGGCTTGCATTCTGTCTTTGAGGAAATATTCAACAGCTTTTACATCGTGATTAGTGACCTTTTCGATATCCTTTACTTTTTGGGCATCCTCCATCGAAAGTGCCGAAATCTCTTTCTTCACTTTTTCGATACTGCTTAAGTCAACTTTTTCTAACTGTGGTAAACCCCATTCTTTCAATGCTTGGAAGTACAGAATTTCGACTGTGAGTCTATATTTTATTAACGCATATTCTGAGAAATACTTCTGTAATTCATTTGTTTTTGCACTGTATCTCCCGTCAATGGGAGAAATTAAATCTAGCATATTATTTACTTAAGCGTTCTGTTAATCGTTTAATGTAGTAGTACGTCTCGTACTGTGATCTTACGGCAAGATCATTAGATAATTTTCTGTAATTGTTAATCTGATCAAGATGTAAGGATCGAGATTTGATATTATCATTTATCTGCAACCTCAGTAGTACCTTGATTTGATATCGCAAATCATCATCATATACTGGCACAGCAGTTTCTACCCTATGTTCCAGATTCCGAACCATCCAATCTGCAGACGATATATATATCTTTTCATCGCTCTTATTACCAAAAACATAGATTCTGCTATGCTCAAGAAACCTATCTACAATACTAAAACACGTAATGTTCTCTGAAACTCCCTCCACACCGGCAACAATACTGCAGATACCTCGACAGATTATCGTAATCTCTACACCTGCTTGACTTGCGGCATAAAGGGCATTAATCATTTCATCATCTTGAATACTATTTATTTTCAAAATAATGTAGGCTTCAAATCCATTTTTTGCATTTTCTATCTCTTGAGAGATAAGTGCTAATAGATTCTTTTTTAAACCGAATTGACCAACTAGCAAATGTTTAAATTTTACATCAGGTTTTTGCTTGGTCTCTAGGTAGGAGAACACTCTGAGCACCTCTCTATTTAGCTTTTTATTAGCTGTAAATAAACCAAGGTCTGTGTAAACTTTGGCAGTGTCTTCGTGGAAATTACCTGTGCTCATGTAGGTATATATCCTCGGCTCCCCATCTTCGATTCTTCGCACCATAGCCATCTTGGCATGAACTTTCAGTCCAGGCATCGAATAATTAACCTGAACACCCGCTTTCTCTAAGAATTCGCCCCATTTAAGATTGTTCTCTTCGTCAAATCGCGCTTTAACTTCAATAAATGCACTAACATTCTTTCCTTGCTTTACCGCCTTAGATAAAGCGTCCATAATCCTTGATTTCTTAGAAACTCGATACTGAACGATTTTTATATGTGTCACCAATGGGTCCATTGCGGCCTCTTCAAAAAACTTCACTACACTTTCGTAAGAATGAAAAGGTGGATTTATTAGGTGATCCTGCTTTCTTATTGCATTAAAGAAATTATTCGCGTCTTCTAATGGTTTGTAGGGAGTAGGGGGGAGTGGGATATTCAATAAATAATCTTTCCCAAAACTAGGAAAGGAAAAGAAATCTGAATTATTATGATATCTACCTTCCGGAAGCAGATCATAATTAGTCAACTCCAGTACTTTCGTAAGAAATTCTAGGAAATGATCCGGAATATTACGATCGTAAACCAAGCGGGAGGCAGGACCGATATGTCTTTTTGTTAAGGATTTTCTTATCTTAGAAATAAGATCACCTGAAAATTCATCGTCAATATATAATTCAGCATCTCTAGTAAGCTTGATAGAATAGCTATCTATGATGTCGTATCCTGGAAATATCAGCTTAAGACTATGTCGAACTACGTCATCTAATAGCATGATGTAATTCTGCGACTTGTCCAAGCTAGGAAGAATCAAGAATCTTTCTACATGATCACTTGGTATCTTCACAATCGCATAACTAGGTTCAGGATTGGGAATAGATTTGTCCTTTAATAATATAGCTAAATACAGGGCTCTATTATTTAGGAACGGTTTTATTTTATCCCCCACAAGCAGCACTGGCTGAACAAATGGGAGTAGTTCATCAGCAAAGTAGTTTTCCACAAAATCCTTCTGATAATCTTCTAGTTCAAGCCTTCTTACCAGATGAATTCCGTGATTAGCTAACTTCGGGACAATCTTCTTTTCGAAAATTACACTAAACTCTTCTTGCTGTTGATTCACAACAGCGAGTAGTTTCTCTAAGATCTGCTCTGGCGGGAATTGTAGTTCTTTCCTGGTCTTTTTACCAGCACGAAACAAAGTCCGGTGATTTGCTACTCTAACCCGAAAAAACTCGTCTAGATTATTGGAATATATGGCTAAGAACTTTAATCTTTCAAGTAGAGGTACAGAGGGGTCCTTCGCTTCTTGAAGAACACGATAGTTGAAACTTAACCAACTAATATCTCGATGTATGTAGGGAATTTTACTCACGAGGCAAAATTAATATTCTAGTAGAAAGTATAGGTCTGAATTGAATTTTAATTTTAAATAGATAAAAAAATAGGATCTTAGCTGCTGGAAAAAGCGCTTTGGTTTGATTTTTGATTGTTTTTTTATGGACTTACGTCCAAAAATATAGCAGGTTAATAGATAATCTTTAAGTTGAGAAACTTCATCTTTAAGAAATAAGTTATAGTAATGAAAAAACTAAAGTATGATTGATAAAATATATAAAAGACTAATAATGCAAGAGAACAAATCCACTTCGGAAAAAGTAGATTCCATAATCCAAAACCACATGATTTGGTCGATGGGAGCAGGGCTAATTCCTATTCCGATTGCAGACTTTTTTGCAGTAAGCGCTATTCAGCTAGACATGATTCGACAACTAGCCAAAGTGTATGATATTGACTTTAGCGAACAAGCTGGGAAGGCATCTATCACATCCTTGACTAGCTCTGGTTTAGCTAGACTTGGAGCAAGAGCTGTGAAATTCATTCCTGGCGTAGGAACTATATTGGGCGGCATCACGATGAGTGTGTTGTCAGGTGCCAGCTCTTATGCTTTAGGGCAGGTATTTAGTAAGCATTTTGAAAGTGGAGGTACTTTTCTTGATTTTGAACCTAGCCGAGTAAAGAAATTCTACAATGAGCAGTTCGAAAAAGGAAAGGTCATTGCAAAAGATATTGACGAAGAGAAAGTCCAAGCAGGAAAAGAAGAGGCTAAAAAGAAGGTTGCAGTTACCGAAACTCCAATTGTCAACGAGACTAAAAGTGAATCTATTTCGGATCCCATCCCAGAAGTAAACGACCCTATTTCTAAAATACTTAAACTGCAAGAAATGAAAGAAAAAGGAATCATCACAGAAACAGAGTTTGCGGCACTAAAAAAAGATATTATTGGCTCTTAATAGTGTAGTGCCGTAATACGGTAATACGGATCAAGAACGGAGGACAATTAGTTCTCCTTCGTCACTATATGTTGCCAACACTGAAGACAAACACTGTTTTTTTTCGTTCTGACGATAAGGAACGATGTAATCTACACGCTCCTTAACAAGTTCACTTATCTCTTCGAATCTTGTTGGAATTTCTTGATTAGAAATATTGGCAGAGACACATGTAACAGGACCACCGAACTCTTCGATCACTGCTTTACAAAAAGGTTCTTGTACTACCCGTATTGCAACTGACAAATCCGTCGAAATACTTATCAATGGCAGATTTTTGGCTTGCTCATAAATCAGGGAAAGAGGTCGGGAATTGTAAAAAAGCAATGTTTCTATTCTCGGATGAATATCTACAATGTATTCTTTTAGCATATCTATTGTGCTTACCAACAAAATCAGTGGGTCCTCTTTTTCAAGCTCTTTCACTGCAAAAAGCCTTTGCACTGCCTGTTCATTTTTTGCGTCACATCCCATTCCCCAAATTGTATCGGAGGGATAAAGAATTATATTTCCTTGGCTAATAGCCGCAGCGGTTTCTTTAATAATAGCATCATAGTTCATATGGTAGTGGTGTAAATTTGAGTTGAAAACGGCAGTTTATTTTATTAAAGTATAGTGCGACTAATATTTTTTTTTAGACCATACCTAAACAGAGAGCATAAACTAACACCACTGTTAATTATTATTATGTTATTTTTGTATGGACTAGGACAAACCAGAAAATTTTATTGAAACATTGTACTAATTTTCTGTTTAAGTAGTTGTAGTCATAGAGAATCGTTGAAAAAACATTTGATGAATATTATCAAGAAAATTTTATTCTTATTCGTGGTACTTATTACCATCACTAATATTGCCCAGGCAAAACATATTATCGGTGGTGAAGTATACTATGATTGTCTTGGAATAGACAGCAGTAGCAGTACTCCAATGGTTTCTTTTGAGATCACATTCAATATGTATCGCGATTGTTTTGGAGGGGGAGCAGGATTCGATGCCCCTGCCGCTTTCGGACTTTACACTGGCTCGGGAGATAACTGGAGTTACAGCACACAATTTTCATCATCTCCACAAGAGGTAGTTAATTTGGAATTAAACGATGATCCATGTGTGGAAGAACCTGAAGATGTCTGCGTAGAAAGAGCAACCTATGTGTTTACAATGACGGTCCCAGTTATACAAGAATCTTATCTATTGGCCTATCAGCGTTGCTGTAGAAACAATACAATTGTTAACATCGTTGATCCTGGAGAGCAAGGTGCGGTTTTCCAAGTAGAAATAAGCGCTCTAGCACAATCAATTTGCAATGATTCACCTACATTCGACAACTTTCCACCTATTGTAATATGTGCAGAATCACCTTTAGTCTTTGATCACGCAGCTTCTGACAACGAAGGCCATACACTCGTGTACGAATTTTGTACCCCAATTACGTCAGGAGGTACGCTGGGTTCCAATGATAATCCAGGAG
This sequence comes from uncultured Saprospiraceae bacterium, assembly GCA_937969485.1. GTDB lineage: Bacteria > Bacteroidota > Bacteroidia > Chitinophagales > Saprospiraceae > JAHDFB01. The sequence continues at coordinate 20,833 of CALBVQ010000165.1, forward strand.
ATCCTACTTCTTGCGAGGGAGTAACTCCTAGCCCTGTAAACTGTACTCCTACGTATGACAATGTAACTTTCAAGCAACCGAATTTCTCATTTGATGAGCCACTTGGCGATGGTTCTAATACCTCAATCAATAATTTTAGTGGTTTACTTACATCAACTCCTCTACTTACTGGGCAGCACGTGATAGGGGTTTGCGTTAGAGAATTTCTTGATGGGCAACTCTTAAGCGAAGTCAGAAGAGACTTTCAATTCAACGTGGAGGTTTGTCAAGTGCTAATAAAAGCAGATGTGGGGAATGACGAAGTAATAAAGGAACAAGAATTCTTGATTCGATCTTGTGGAAGCAATACCGTTCAATTTGAAAATCTAAGTGAAGACAAAGCATTTATTGACGAATATAAATGGGAGTTTGATATTGCTGGCGGAGTTGTTTCTTCTTCTGAAGAAAATCCAGCTATAGAGTTTCCTGGAGTGGGAGACTACTTTGGTCAATTAGTTATCAACCCCAATTCTGCAGGATGCCAAGATACAGCTAAGTTGTTTATCGAAATACGGCCTGAATTACGGGCTGATTTTAGTACCGTCTATGACACTTGTGTTGCAGGCCCGGTTCAATTTACTGATGAGACCTTCACTGGTGCAGGTGTTATCACCTCTTGGGAGTATGATCTAAATTTAGAAGACACAGTAGGTATAGCTGACCACGCATACGAATTTGACCAACCTGGCCTCAAAAACGTAAGACTTGCGGTCGAAGATATAAACAAATGCGTTGATGACACGATCATTCAAATTAGCTATTTCCCTATTCCAGCGCAGCTTGTAATTCAACCTAGCACCTTTGTTGGTTGCCTGCCTGCAGATATAAAGTTCAATAATTTATCTACTCCAATTAGCGATGAATACGATATTTTATGGGATTTCGGTGACACAGAAAGTGATACTTCTATCAGCCCTACACATACGTATGAAAACATTGGTATATATTCGGTAGGATTAGAAATTACTTCACCTGTGGGCTGCTACATTAGTGACTTTTATCCCTTTTTGATTCAAGTTTTGGAAAGTCCCGTTGCAGACTTTAGTTACACACCCGACGTAGTTTCAAATACAAATCCAGTGGTGTCAATAACTGATGAATCTCTAGATGCCATATCTTGGCAATATATTATTAATGACGAAGATTCTTACTTTCAGCCGAATATCACCTATACGTTTCAAGATACTGGCCTTCAGAAAATCGATCAGATTGTGATTCATCCTAGTGGTTGTCCAGACACACTTACTCAGTACATCGATGTTGTTCCAGTATCTTCTGTCTTTATGCCTAATGCATTTTCTCCAAACGGCGATGGAAAGAATGACACTTTCAAGCCAAAAGGTAATTTTTTCGGTGTAGACGAGTACTCTTTAGCAATTTTTAATAGATGGGGGCAACTTGTTTTTGAGACCACAGATCCCACGGAGGGATGGAATGGAAAAATCTTTAATTCAGGTAGTGATTCTGCAACAGGAGTTTATGTATATAAGTTAAATTATATTGGTCCAAGGAACAAAATCGTCTCTGAGGATGGATTTGCTACTATTGTCCGATAATTAATTTCACAATTTCTCTTCTATATTATAAAATTAATATTACCTTTGCGGTTCGAAATTAAAATGTTGGCAAACAACCTTTTTATTTTTAAAGAAAAAACAATTTCAAATGGACGCTATCAAATTTGTTGAAGAGCAACTATCGCAGAAGACCGAATTACCTACATTTAGACCAGGTGACAACGTTGCTGTAAGTTATAAAATCCGTGAAGGAGAGAAAGAAAGAATTCAAATCTTCAGAGGAGATGTACTTCAAATTAATGGATCAGGAGGATCTAAGACTTTTACAGTACGAAAAATAAGTAATGGAGTTGGTGTGGAAAGAATTTTTCCATTCGAATCACCGAACATTGCATCAATCGAAGTTCTTAAAAGAGGTAAAGTAAGAAGAGCTAAACTATATTATCTGAGAGGATTAGTTGGTAAAAAAGCCAGAATCAAAGAAAGAAAGTTCAGTAAGTAATTTTCTTAGTCAAGAAATCAAAAGCCGAAAAGAAAACCTTTTCGGCTTTTTTATTTGACGTAAGTAATCCCTTCTTCGTACATTTACAGACTTTATGCTATAAGTGTCTCACAAGATATACTTGAATTCCTAAAAAATCTTAAAATTTACAATGTGAAAAAAGCTATATTGTTATCAGCTCTAATTTTGCAACTATGCAGCTGCAAACCCGATGCTAAGATAGATT
>CALBVQ010000166.1 GCA_937969485.1 uncultured Saprospiraceae bacterium
ATGGCTATATGTATGGTGGTTCGGGTGATAAATGGAAATCTTACGGTAATTACGTACTTATCTATGACCCTGCTTCAGGCCGTTATTTTCAGTACGGTCATCTTGTTCATCAAGGTAGCCTTGTAAAGCAAGGTGACAAGATTACAGCTGGGCAGCCCATTGCACTTGCGGGATTGACAGGTCAAACTACAGTCGAGCATTTGCATTTTAATTGCTTCGTACCTACAAAAGATGGGAAGTCCTTACAATCTCATCCTGTTCGCTTTGAAAGTGGAGTGACTGGTAAACAGTTGAAGAGAGGCAATATAGTAAGAAGGTAATGTTCAGGGGGCTTTCGCCCAAAAAGTTAAAGATTGTTTACTTTTAGGATTCAATGCTCAATTTATGGATAGGAAGAAATTTATACAGTCGTTACTTGGAACCTCAGCGCTTGCCGCCATGCCGTATAGCTCGTTTGCTGGTGAGTCCAATGAAATTCTAGATCTGCTAAAAGGCTTAGAAAAGCCAGTTTCAGGGAGTATGTATGGTTTTTCGGCAGCACCGATACCGAAGCTTAAAGTGGGAATTATTGGCTTGGGGAATAGGGGAGCTGGGTTGATTGAAATGTTCCAGTACATGGTTGAGAAAGGACAATGTGAAATCGTGGCTTTGTGCGATATCCGAGAGAAGCAGGTATCGAAAGCTGTCGAAAAGTTAGCCACTTTTCAGTCTATAAAGCCTGTAACATATACAGGAAAAGACGATGTCTGGAAGGATTTGGTGACGCAAGATAATGTCGATTTAGTGTTAGTCACAACGCCTTGGAGATGGCATACTCCTATGGCTTTATACGCGATGGAAAATGACAAGCATGTTGCATGTGAAGTGCCTATCGCGTATACGATGGAGGATTGCTGGAATCTTGTCAGAACGGCTGAGCGTACTAAGAAGCATTGTATCATGATCGAGAATTGTTGTTATAACGAAGAGGAATTATTTGTCCTTAATATGATCGAAAATGGAGTTTTTGGCGACGTAACACATACTGAAGGAGCTTACTTACATGACCTCCGGGCTCATATGCTGAGTGAGGAGTATTATGAAGGTCAATGGAGATTAAAGCAGCATGTCACTAGAGATGGTAATTTTTATACAACTCATGGCCTTGGGCCGATCGCTAATTACCTAAAGATAGGTAGAGGGGATAATTTCGCACACCTAAGTTCGATGAGTTCCCGTGAACTAAATTTGAGTGAAACGGCTAAGAGACTGAATGCCAGCGAGCAAGTATTTAAGTGTGGGGACATGAATAATACGATGATTCGTACTGAAAAAGGGAAGACTATCTTGCTTCAATTTGATGTACATACGGGACGTCCGTATTCCCGAATTAATAAGGTAGTGGGGACGAAAGCAGTTCACGACGGTTATCCTAGTCGATTATTTATTGATACTGAAGAGCCTGTATTTTGGGGGCATAACTGGCTTGGAGACGAAGAATACAGCACTTATAAAACTAAGTATCAACATCCACTGATCAAGAAGATGAAGTCTGTTTCTCAGCAATTCAAGCAAGGACATGGAGGTATGGATTTTGTAATGATGTACCGACTAGTGAGATGTTTGAATCTAGGATTGCCACTCGACTTGAATGTCTATGATGGAGTCATGTGGAGTGCGATAACACCACTGTCCGAACTTTCCACAGCGAGTAAAAGCCTTTCGATTCCTATACCAGATTTCACAGGTGGGAAGTGGAAAGAGGAGAGGGAGTTGGAGATAATGAGAAGGCTTGCTAGTGATTAATTTGTAATGAGCCCTTAGAAAAGTTTCGTGTTCAGGACAGTTAATGAGTCATGAATAATTGAAAATTATGGAATTAGTTTTTTACAAACTCTTTGAATTGTTTACACATCGTTAAAAAGTTGTTATTTCAAAAGATAGTTGCTGGCATTGTTATTATTTTGGGCGTAAGCCAACTAAACAAAATTCAATGAAGGTTCAATTACTACTTTTTCTATGTACTCTTTTTACTTTTTCTTGTGCACAAGAGCTGCCAAGTAAGAAGCCATCAAATGATAAGAAGCCTTATACGGCTTTACCCATGCAAGAAAAGATTCCCTCTTCGGATGTTGATCCTTATTTTAAAGAAACCACTACAATTACTGGAGATATAGGCCCTAGCAGTATTACTCGAAATATCATTCAAGATGGAGAAGGGAATCTTTGGTTTGCTTCGTGGGAAGGGATTGTGAGTTATGACGGAGAGAAATTTACCAATTTCACAAACAAGAATCGGCTGCGAAGATTTCATATGTTCTCGGCGATGCAAGACAGTAAAGGAGGATATTGGTTTGGTTCCATTCGAGCAGGATTGTATAGGTATGATGGGGAGGAATTCTTGAATGTAACTGTAAAGGATGGTTTACCCAGTGATATAATCTTGTGTTTTTACGAGGATTCTAAAGGTCAAATATGGATTGGTACAGACGGTGGAATAGCGATTTTTGATGGAGAGATGTATAGGAGTTTGACTGAAAAAGATGGAATGTTAAATCCAGAAGTGAACTCGATAGTAGAAGATGAAAGTGGGAAATTTTACATAGGCTCAAGAGGTGAAATGCAGGTTTACGAGGACGGAAAGTTCAGTGAATTTACGATGGAAAATGGGGAGTCATTTATTAATGTGAGATCCGTGATTGTTGATGGTAGAGGTAGGATATGGCTAGGAGGAAATAATGGGCTTTGGGTGATTAATGGGGAGGATTATACTCAACTTTCCAAAGACTTTGCGGGCTACATTTTTGAAGATAGCAAGGGGGATGTTTGGGTAGGTTCAGTAGAAAGTGGTGTTCGTAATTGGAAATTAATAAAATATACTTCATTAGCTGCACCAGTAGAGGGATTCGATGCTGAATTAATACACACGCAAGAAGGTCAGATTTTTGGGATAATGGAAGACAAAGATGGGGCGATATGGATTGGGCATGAGAAGGGAGTTTTTACAATTA
>CALBVQ010000167.1 GCA_937969485.1 uncultured Saprospiraceae bacterium
CAACCAATGAAATATGAGTTTTCATGAATGAGGCATAGCATCGCTATGATGAATGAGTGAAAATTAGCGAAGCGCTATATTTCGCAGGAAGTTCAAGACGTAATAAATTTTCCAATTGATAATTTGGGTTCAAGCTCTCATCACGAAAACCTAATGCATAATTCGGGTTTAATAATTCTTGAAAATAAAGTGAAACCTTTAAATAGAATTGGTATAATAAAATTTCTAATGCATAATTTGGGTTCTAGCTCTCATCACGAAAACCTAATGCATAGTTCAAGTTAAAGAATTTTCACTCAACCTACTGAAAAGCAAATCATTCTTGGAAAGCCGTTTCACGTCGTCATATCCGTAGAAATGACTTTTGTGTGATCTTCGAGGAAACAGAATATGGTAATGTTTGTAGTTATAGAATGGAGAAAGACGAGGAGCGAGCTATTGATGAAAGTAAAATTGATGAGATGCCGCAGGTGTTAACTAAGAGCAATTAATTCAAGTGTCTGTGATTTTGGAATGTAATACAATAAAATCAAATTATCATTTTGATTCCTTTTGGCGGAAGCCAGGTAAACTATGAAAAAAAAATTCTCTAAAATCCGTACATTTGACAAAGTAATAAACCTATCAACATGAACTTACCTAAGATTCTTTTACTGCTCTCCATTTCGGTATATTTCTGTGGTTGTGGTGTATTCCAATCAACTTCTGAATATTCATACATTGATACTGAATTAAACCGAGGTTCTATTTCTTCTTCTAATAACGAAGGTAAATGTTATGCAAAGTGTTTGATTGAGAAAAGCACAATCATTTATTCTGCCGATAAATATGCGGTATATACGGGGAATGAAGAGGAAGAAGATGTAGATATTTCTATAGTTAAAGTTGAACTTAAACCAAGATTTACGAAATGGCTTAAGAAAAGAGCTGATGGGGATTGTCATGCACCTAATCCGGAAGACTGCATGGTGTGGTGCCTAGTCCATAAACCGGCAATTACAGAGGAGGTGAAGGTTTTGCAGGATACTTCTCAATCTACTAATTATGAATACCGTGCAGTTAGCTACAAACACGTACCTGAACCTGGGGGCGGACACACAGAATGGAGACAGGTTTTATGCGAAGAAGACCTAACATCAGCAATCATCACAGATCTTCAAAAAGCCCTGACGGACTTGGGGTACTTCAACAGCAGTGAGACCTATGAATTTGATTCTGAAACTAAAAAAGCACTTATTGCTTTCCAGAGGGAACTCGAATTGCCGATAGGGAACCTAAACTTTGAGACCTTGGATGTTCTAGGGATATTGGTGGAGTAGGAGAGTGCACATGAAATAAGCAAACAATTAAACTAGTGACAATGAAAGTTACAGCTGAAAAAAACGACAAAGTAGCCCAAATGACTTTTGCATCTGTCTATCCTCATTATATGAGTAGGCTAGAGAAGAATGGGCGAACTAAAGAAGAGTTTCATCAAGTGATAGAATGGCTAACTGGCTACAACGATGAAAAAATACAGCAATTACTTGAAGAAAAAGCCACTTTTGAAACATTCTTTCAAAACGCGCAATTGAATCCCAATGCCCACCTCATTAAAGGTGTAATTTGCGGTTATCGTATAGAAGATATTCCGGATGAGTACGAATTATATAGAAAATGCAGGTATTTAGATAAATTGTATGATGAACTGGCAAAGGGAAGGAAGCTGGAGAAAATAATGAGAGAAGAAAAGAAGTAAGAATAGGTGGTGACGTGCGAATTTTCTTTACAAGATTTTCACTAAATGCCTGATCTGCTTGAATATTTTAAGGCCATTGCGCTGATGCACAGAGAGTTCTTTCTCTACATCTACGAGTAGTTTGAAAAGTTTGAATAGTGATGCGTGGTGGATTCTGTACTACCTGCGGCAATAACACCTCACTTTTATTTTGAGTATTTTGAAACCTTAGGTTTTTCTAACTGCAGAGATTTTATTATTTTGCGTTGCGAACCTTATGTTACCTTGCTAAAACATCAGCAGACACAGAAAGACTTTAATTGCAGCTCTGTACTTCAGTTTCATAGAATTCGTGATTTTATTAATTAAAATAATACTAACGCTATGGAATACAAAAAGAAACTTGAATACGCAGAGAAATATGCTTTAGAACTCCAAGGAATTAAAACAAAAGAGCAAGTAGTGTCTGAGCTGAAAGCTGAGGGCTTATATAAAGCAGATATAGATGCCGTGATGCTGAGTGTGAGAAATGTGCTTGCTGATAGCTATCTTCAGCCGATCCAACTGGCGCTTATCAACGACGAAGATGTGTATGAATCTGACAAATTTAAATCGCTTGATAAAGGAATCATTAATGATTTAGTAGAAAAAGCGGAAAGACAATTGACAGATCGAGAAAGAAATAAAATAGCCGCATTTTACAGTCAAGGAATGCCACCAGCAATGATACTAAAGCAAGTCAACCAAAAATATTTGTCTTTGGAGGAGACATCAAAATATCTAGCGCGACTTGATGCAGCTGGTACAGATAATGAAGTCGACACTGGCATGGCAGTTCTCAGTATTGTAGGAGGTCTAGCTTTGATTGTAGGAACCTTTGTGGTTTTATCTACTACCGGCAGATTATTCTATGTTTTGCCGATAGTAGGACTTGTTTGGACGATTAAAGGTATAGTTGGTTTAGTTAATCGTTAAAAATGGCGTAATTCTAATCAACTTCTCGGAAATTGCTGCGCTACGATATTCGTCGTGGTAGATATCTTAATGTATATTTTGGGTAAAAGTCTCATTACAAAGTTCTAACACATAAATTGGGTTAAAATGCAATGAGAATGGAAGCTCAACAGGTCTTGTCAAGCGCAGACGTTGTCAAGATTGCGGTGAGCATCAAAAGCGCTGGACGTTTTCTATCGTTGAAGCAGGTTGAGCTCGTAATAGACATCTTAGTGCATATTTCGGGTTTACCCTCTCTTATCCTCCAGCTTATTGACTATTTTTACAGTGAACAAGCTTTTTATTAACCCACAAGAACTTCTGCTCGCATATATGAAGTATTCTATTCTCTTGCTCGCTTTCCTCATCTTTGCCTGTGCACAGCCCGCCATCACTCCAACTGAGTACAACACAAAAGACTACCTCTTTCTCGCAGATGTCGCGAATCAAGCTACCCAAAACAACGACATGGGATTCCTCTCGACCCGTTTGTCATTTGTCAGCGGACATCAACAATTACTTCAGCTACAGGGTGATAAGGAAGCAGATATCGCTCCGCTGTCAGATACGGCATGGAATGATCTACTCTCCGTTTACCGATTTAGCGATGCCCGAAAATATATTTTAGATCAGTCTAAATTTCACGAAATACTCATGATCAATGAAAATCATTTCCTACCTGAACATCGTCGTTTTGCGACATCCTTACTCGCGGACCTCTATACCAACGGTTACCGATACCTAGCTCTTGAAGCACTCGGTATGGCGGGAGAAGGCGTAGCTTATGATACAGAAATCAACACCCGTCCATACCCAAAGAAAATGTCGGGCTTCTATACCAAGGAGCCAGAAATGGGGAATCTGATAAGGGAAGCGAACAAACTGGGATTTGTGATACTGGGTTATGATGAAGGAAGCTCCTATGGTTATTCAGGTGGAGAGCGCGAGAGTAGGGGAGCTGCAAATATCACGAAGCAGCTAAATGACCTTGGGCAAGAAGGGAAATTACTGGTTTTCTGCGGTTGGGATCATATCAAAGAAGGTGAAGCTGGCTCTTACTGGGGATATGCTCTGGCAGAAAGGTTACGTGAAGTTACAGGCCACGATCCTTTCACTGTCAATCAGTCCCAATATAGTGAAATGGCACATCGCAATGCGGAGGATTCACTTATGCAACGGATCGATATCTTAACGCCTGCAGTCATGATTGATAGCGATAAAAAGTCCATCAATCTACTCCCCAAAGATTGGTATGATGTATTCGTTTTTCATCCTCGGTCCGTCTTTACACATGGCATTCCACAATGGCTAGCGAAACCTACTGAGATCGCATCCGTCGTATTACCCGAAATGGAAATCGAGTGCCCGTGCCAGGTTTTTATCCACGACACCCAAGACAATCCAAGTGAGGCGACACCTCTATTCGTCAAGGAAATAAATGACGTTAAAGATGAGTTTCATATTCCCGCCGCATTTGATAATTTACCGCTCGTGATCACTAATCACAAGAAGAGTTTTAAAGTTAATTAATCCTTATTGCCGAACGCACTCCCGATTTCATTCGTTAGTCACAACAATAATGTAGCTTTTACATTACGTTTATCATTGTAAATCGAAATTATGCGCACGCTAATCATAATACTACTAATCACTCCTGTCCTTTTTACTTCGTGTAAGAATAAGCAGATGGACCTCAAAGACCAACAAATCAAGCTGCTTGAGGAGCAAGTTGAGACTATGAAATACACTAATACGAACCTGCTCGATCGTATGGCTGACATGTCGATCATCAATCGAACAGGTGCTGAAAGCATCAAGAAGTCAATTGACAACATCTCTCAACAATATGAATTTATCGAGGACCTCACGAGTAAAGTACAGGCCAAGGACTCAGTAAACATGTCCCTTGTTCTCAACTTGAAACGCTCACTTGTCAATATCGACGACGAAGATATTTCCGTGGAGGTGCGAGGTGGAGTCGTACACGTTTCTATAGCGGATAAACTGTTATTTAGTTCGGGCAGTTCGCGAATTAATCCAGCCGCACAAAGAGTTTTGAGTAAGATTGCAACGGTTATTAATGATCACCAGGACTTGGAAATTAACGTTGAAGGTCACACTGATAATGTGCCTGTGAATATGGATTGTGTCTATGATAACTGGGATTTGAGTGTGCAACGTGCGACGGCAGTTGTTCGAGAATTACAAGAAAAGTACGAGGTAAATCCTGCTAGGATGGTGGCATCAGGAAGAGCAGAATATTATCCTAAAGCTGACAATACATCGATAGCTGGAAGATCCGCTAATCGTCGGACCGAAATTGTCATACAGCCTAGACTTGATCAATTTTTCGAATTGCTTGAGCGACCTGAGGCTCTTCAATAACGATATACTCAAAAGCTATTCTATAGTAAGCTGGATTCTTAATGAACTGATCGCTGAAACTTTTGTTTGACCTACTTTAGACTCATTAATCACAATCACAATGCGTGAAGTCCCTTTCACAAATCTTTATCGACAGCATCGCGTAAGTGATGCAGTTTCCAAAACTTATGACCTGATCGTGATTGGTGGAGGTATCACTGGCGCAGGAATTGCACTTGATGCGTCTTTGCGAGGCCTGTCGACTTTGTTGCTCGAAAAACGTGACTTTGCCAGCGGGACTTCTTCTAAGAGTACCAAGCTTATTCACGGTGGCTTGCGATACTTGAAACAACTAGAATTTGGTTTAGTGCGATTGACTGGTTTGGAACGAGCAGTTGCCCACAAGAATATTCCACATTTGGTCCATCCGGAAACCATGATGCTTCCTATCGTCAAAGGCGGAACTTTCACACAACTAACTGCAAGCATGGCGATTTCAGTCTATGATTGGTTGGCCAAGGTCGATAAAAAAGATAGGAAAAAGTCTCTGTCCAAAAAGGAAATGATCCGCGAAGAGCCGCTTTTGAATAAGGAGATATTAAAAAGTGGTGTGGCTTATTCGGAGTATAGAACAGATGATGCTAGACTTACGGTAGAACTTATAAAAGCTGCTAGGCGTGAAGGTGCTGAGGCTTTTAACTACATGAAAGTTGATGATTTTATCTACGATAATCAGAAAGTTGTTGGTGTCAAATGCACTGATCGATTGAAGGGCAATAACCAGATTGATCTTAAGGCGAGACATGTTGTTTCGGCAGCTGGCCCCTGGGTGGATAAATTAAGGGCTAAGGACGGTTCTGTTAGCGGAAAGTCCCTTCACCTGACTAAGGGTGTGCACATTGTTGTACCTCATGATCGACTTAATATCACGAATTCTGTCTACTTCGACGCGTTTGATAATCGAATGATTTTCGCGATTCCACGTGGGAAGGTTACGTATATCGGCACATCGGACACTAGCTACAAGCATAATCTTGATCGAGTACTCTGCACAACACACGATATTTCCTACCTGCTTGAAAAGACGAACACGATTTTCCCAGGTGCTAATTTGACTCAAGATGATGTGATTTCGAGTTGGGCTGGTTTGCGGCCGCTTATACATGAGGACGGAAAATCACCTTCGGAACTGTCGAGAAAAGACGAGATCTTTACGTCGGAATCAGGCTTGATTTCCATTGCTGGTGGTAAATTGACCGGTTTTAGAAAGATGGCTGAGAAGATCGTGAACTTGTTAGTGAAGATGGACGGTAAGAAAACAGCTTGTACCACTAAGTCTTACCGGATTCATGCGGATTCATTTATTTCCTACAGTGAGTACTTGAATTTCTTGATAGAGATGGAGGACCGATACGAAAGTAAGGGGATCACAAAACAGCATGTGTGGTTTTTTATTACGAATTACGGTAAGAGTGCCGCTGATATTTTTGAAAGGGCTTCCGCCCAAAGTAGAGACATAGAGGAGAGTTTGATCATTGAGGAAATCCGCTTCTGTATACAACATGAATCCTGCTACTATCCTTCGGATTATTTCAATCGGAGATCAGGCCGTCTGTATTTTGATGTGTTCTCTGTGAAGGATCATTTAGATTTAATAATCGATGCATTTGCAGGGCATTACCATTGGACTGAGGCTGTGAAGACCTCAATGAAGGTGCAGTGTGTTCGGGAAATTGAAGATGTTACTGTTTTTGGAGAGACAGATGCGAGTGTGTAATATTGGTGAGGCACAGAATGCGGAAGTACAAGCTACTAAATCAAAACAATTCGTAGATCACTCTAACAACGAAAAATACTATTATTAAAGAAGAAAAAAGCTTGTTTGCCACAAGACCAACATGCTATTTTTTCAAACCCGAATTATGCATTAGGATTTCGTCACGAGAGCGTGAACCCAAATTATCAATTGGAACATTTATTACGCCTTGAACTTCCTGCGAAATATAGCGCTTCGCTAGTTTTCACTCAGTCACCATAGCGATGCTATGCCTCATTCATGAAAACTCATAT
>CALBVQ010000168.1 GCA_937969485.1 uncultured Saprospiraceae bacterium
ACCCATCATTCTTTCGCTGATAAAGGAGAAGGTTTTTGTGTTTACAACGACATCGCAATTGCTTCCAATGTGCTTTTAGCACAAGGAGAGGTGAAAAAGATATTGGTTATTGATCTCGATGTACACCAGGGAAATGGCACAGCTAAAATATTTGAAAAAGACAATCGGGTGTTTACTTTTAGTGTACACGGAGAAAAGAACTATCCACATCGAAAGGAGAAAAGCGATCTCGATATTGGCTTGCCTGATAAGACAGGTGATGCAGACTACCTAAAGATTGTGGAAGAATATGTTCCTAAGTTAATCGAGCAAGAAAAGCCTGACATGCTGTTTTATTTGAGCGGAGTAGATATCCTGGAGACAGATAAATTAGGGAGATTGTCGGTAAGTCTAGCAGGCTGTAAAAGAAGAGACGAGATCGTTTTCGAAAATGCGCGCTCTTACGATTTACCAATTGCAGTCAGTATGGGAGGGGGCTATAGCGAGCGATTAGCTGATATTGTAGAAGCGCATGCCAATACATATAGGACAGCTATGGGAATATTAGGGTAAATAGACTGATTTTATGACTCCTTTTACTTGATCGAATTTAGCTGTTTCGTCACTAATTGATTTAGTTCGCGTAGATCGGTCAGATCATTTTCTTCATTTTGTAGATATGTATCTAGGTCAACAAAGATTTGCTCAATTTTAGCTTTGATTGAATTGATGTAATTGTCTAGTTTTCCCTGCACTTCTTTTTCCAATTTTACTCGACCTGTTTTCATCTCTTTTCGGAAGCTACGAGATAACTTATTTCTCTGCCAGCCTAAACTCACGCCAGCAAATAGTACACCTAGTGTGGTTAGGATTCCGCCAGTGATATCGAAGAGTGCTCCATTTGTAACAGCTGTCAATATAACACCTACAATCGCAATTCCGCCTCCTGCAGCCAGATTTGGAGCTAGATTACCGGTACTGTCTTGAGTGTTTTCGTCGTAGAAATTTTCACTTTTTTGGATGAAATCCTTAAAGCTATTCTGTAAATCTCTGAGAATAGAAGAACGCTCACGTGCTACATCTGAAAAAATCTCATTCGATGAAGTTAGAATTGTTTGGCTTGTCTTGATTTTCATTTCAATCATGCGGATCATATTTTGAATTTGATCAGCAAGGTCAACTATACCCGTATTTAATTTATCCTTAAGTTCAATATTCAACTGATGTTCCAGGTCTTTCGCTTCCTTCGATAACCATTCTTTTAAGCTTACTTCACTACTCATTATGGCTTTGAAACTTCGTTTAAGCACTTTGCCAAAACTTAATTCCTCATTTATCTTCTCTATTTTTTCGTTAGTTATCCTTTGGTAAGATGCAGAAAGGACATCAACTAATTGTCTTGCCTGTGCAAACGAGCGTTCCGACTGATCTTGTAATTCGGTCTTGATTTCCTTTCGGAATTCGAGGTCAGCATCGTACTGCCTAGCTCTTATGTCAATATTCTGAAAAATTTGACCGTTGATATTTGTTGCAGTCTCAATATTGTTTTCGAGCTTAAGCTTTGGGGCTTGACCCCCAGTTATATTAGCATCAAGATATGCTCTTAGTTCTACGAAGCCACTATTTTCCTTGTCTCCGTTTTGTTCTTGCTTAGCAGAAACAGCGTACACATTGGGATCTTGAATCCCCTTTTCTATAGCATGACTACGCACTCCCTCTATGTTAGTGACTAAGTCTGCTGGCTCCATTAAATCTTTCTGTTGTAGTACAAATATGATTTTACGTCTCCACTCAGCATTGATATAATCGAAGAATTCCCAAGCTGATTGCCGGTAAGGATTTTTTGCTTCAAAAACAAAGACAATCAGGTCGCTAAAAGGAATAAATCGTTCCGTAATATCTTGGTGGTGATCTACAATCGTATTCGTTCCTGGCGTATCCACAATCGAGATTTCTTTCAAAATATCAACATCTAGATAGATTTTCTTGAATCTATCGTTGACGATTACCGTCTTTTCTTCATTTGCATGAAGGATCTGCTGAATCGTATCTGTCATCGGCGAAGCTGCAACTTTACATACTTCCTTGTCAGCATCAAGTAATGCATTTACAAAACTACTTTTTCCTGCTTTTACCTCTCCCACGATCACGAAAGTAAAGGGAGTAGTGACGCGCTCTTGCAATTCTTCAACTATAGTTGAAAAATCACGGTGACTTATTTTGTCCGTCAATTGCTTAAGATGTACAAGCGTTTCCTTAAACTTTTGAGTGTTTTCTATTATTCTTCTATTGATAATCGATTTCAATTAGCTTCTAATTTTACTTCAAAGGTAATTCATTCAGCTAGTTCACATAGTATAAGACCAGTACATTCTTGTTGGGACCTGCCGTTTTAACAAAAACCAGGCTCTGGTTACAACTGTAATCTCATCTCCCTCTTTTATAAAATAGTGATAGCAAGGACGTGAATATTCTGTAAAAACCAACTCTAACGCTTATAATTTTTTTCGAGCTTTATTAGTGTACCCTGACTATACAAATCATGTATATTTGCCCTCTTATTAATTCTGCATTTGAAACGAGTAAAGAAAATTGTCGACGTCATTCTGCCCTTAGCTCTGCCTAAGACAATCTCTTATTTCGTCCCTGATGAATTAGAAAGTAAACTTGTCTTCGGCCTTAGAATAGAGGTCTCCCTTCGCAATAAATTATATTCCGGAGTTATAGTCAGTGAAGTTTACTCCAAAGAACTGGATTATCCAGTCAAACCTATAGTCAGCATAATTGATGATGTGCCAATTGTGACTTCTAAACAATATGTCCTTTGGAAATGGATCGCTACTTATTATTGCTGTACATTGGGCGAAATCATGTCAGTGGCACTTCCTGGAAACCTAAAGCTATTTAGTGAAACTAAGATTACAGGTGTTGAAGACTTCGATGAGTACATTCAAGAGATGTCCGACGAAGAGTACATGATTATGGAAGCTGTGAGTATTCAAGGTGAACTATCTATCTTTAATATTCAAGAAATACTAAATAAGAAAAGTGTATATCCTGCAGTACGGAAATTAATCGACAAGCGCCTGATATTCATTCAAGAAGAACTGGTCGAGAAATTCAAGCCTAAGAAACATAGTTTTATCAGGTTTCCGAAAGATACTGGTGATCAGTCAGACTGGATTAGCTATATTTTCGAAAAGGTGGACAAGAGTGATCATCAACGCAGAGCATTACTTGCTTTTATCCAACACAAAGACAAGACAGATGAAGCCTTGAAGTCACAGGTTGTGAAAACAGCTAAAGTAACAGGTTCTGTTATCGCCGCGATGGTTAAAAAGGGGATTTTTGTAGAAGAAAAGAAAATCGTGAGCAGGTTAAAGGCTGACGAGTTGGATCTTGAGATAATTAAGCCCTTGAGTGAGTTGCAAACAGCTAAACTTCTGGAGATAGAGCAGGCTTTTACAGAAAAACGAACGGTCTTACTGCATGGAGTAACAGGTAGTGGTAAGACTAGGATATACGTTGAATTCATAAATGATATTCTCGAGAAAGGAGGGCAAGTATTGTACCTTCTCCCTGAAATCGCCCTGACTACTCAGATTGTGGAACGTTTGAGAAAGGTATTTGGTGACAAGATATTAGTTTATCATTCTAAGCTTAATGCGCACGAAAGAGTTGAGCTGTACAAAGCTGCCTCAAAAGGAGGGAAGATGATTTTGGGTGCGCGTTCTGCCATCTTTATGCCTTTTTCTCAATTGGATTTTATTATCGTTGATGAAGAGCATGATTCTTCCTACAAGCAACAAGATCCGGCGCCTAGGTACAATGCTCGTGATGTAGCGATCGTCTTGGCCAATATCTTTGATGCAAAGGTTTTACTAGGGAGTGCAACGCCCTCTTTGGAGTCATGGATAAATGCACATGAAGGGAAATATGGATTTGTTTCCATTTTGCAGAGATTTGGTGAAAGCTTGATGCCTGATATTGAGTTGATCAATCTTAAGGAAGCCTATAAGAAGAATAAGATGAAGTCTTATTTTAGCAAAGAGCTTTTGCAAGCAATGCAAGATGAAATTGTCATGGGAAGGCAGGTTATTTTGTTTCAAAATAGGAGGGGGTTTGCTCCAGTGCTTCAATGCGAGATTTGCAGTTGGAAAGCAGAATGCCGAAATTGCGATACCACCTTGACAATGCATAAATATTTTAGTGAAGTGCGTTGTCATTATTGTGGCTTCCGCCAAAATATCCCACCTTCATGTCCTTCCTGTGGGAATGAGCACCTGAAGGAGAGTGGCTTTGGTACGGAAAAACTTGAGGTAGAGCTAAGGAAATTGATGCCTGACGCACGTATAGGGAGAATGGATTATGATACCGCAAAAACTAAGAATCAATACGAAAAGATAATTTATGATTTCAGTACACATCAACTTGATATCCTTATAGGGACACAAATGGTCACCAAAGGTCTTGACTTCGAAAAGGTTTCTCTGGTAGGTATTCTTAATGCAGATAAACTTTTAGCCTTTCCAGACTTCAGGTCTACCGAGCGTGCATTTCAATTGATGATTCAGGTAAGCGGTCGAGCTGGAAGAAGAAGCAAAAAAGGAAAAGTGATTGTGCAAACTTTTAGTCCAGAACACTACATATTCACTGATGTGATTAATACCGATTACGATAGATTTTATGACAAAGAATATGAGGAACGAAAGAAAACGGCTTTTCCACCGTTAGTCAGAGCTATCGAAATCACAATTAAGCACAAGAAAAGTGAGATTGCCCGTGAAGCAGGAGAACTTTACAGAGAATTACTATATAAAGAGGTGGGACAGAGAGTCTCCGCACTTTTCACTCCCTCTATCCCACGCTTAAGAAATTACTATATCCAAAAGCTCTTTATCAAAATGGAACGCGACGCGAAAGTCAATCAATCAGTTAAGAGTTGGGCTCAATTCTATAAGGGGAAAATTCAGAGCAGCAAAGGCTTTAAGTCTGTAAGGATTAATATAGATGTAGATCCATATTAATGATATTTGTTTGTATGTGCAACTGATTGTGAACCTTGGACTTACACAATTTTGCGAAAACCTGAATATGCAGTTGAATAGTTCAATAAGTTTGTCTATCTAAAGAACAATATTTTAACTTATGAGATATTTTAGAATAAAATTTGAAATAAATAAAAGAAACCACATTTTATAGGGAAAATTTCATTATTTCCTTATTTTATTCTAAATTTGCAACAATTATTGGGGTTTTGCTGTTTCACTCTAGCGGGAGACATTTTTTGTAAGTCCCAAGATTACTATCAACCTAAAAATAGATCATATGAGTGCAATAGAGCTTCTAAATGTTCCGGGAAATAAGACGAAAAACAACCCGTTTGCTCTACAGGCAATAGAAGATCTTAGAATATGCCTCATTTCTCGTGAGGCGAGTCTCTTAGGCAGAAAAGAAGTTCTTACAGGTAAAGCTAAATTTGGAATTTTAGGCGATGGAAAAGAAGTGCCTCAAGTTGCAATGGCAAGAGCTTTTAAAAATGGAGACTTTAGGACCGGTTATTATCGTGATCAAACATTCATGCTGGCAGCAGGCTTACTTTCAATAAAGGAGTTTTTTGCACAGCTATATGCGGATACGGAAAATGATCCTCATTCTGGCGGAAGACAAATGAACAGCCACTATTCCACTCAACTGATTGACAGCAACAATCAATGGATCAAGCACACAGATAAGAAGAACGTTTCAGCTGATATTTCATGTACAGCAGGGCAAATGGCTAGAGGCCTTGGTTTAGCTCTTGCATCCAAAAAATACAGGCAACTAGATGTCAAAGGACAGAGTAATTTCTCAGACAATGGAAATGAAGTAACATTCATTACAATCGGTGATGCTTCAACATCAGAAGGAGTATTTTGGGAAACTATGAACGCTGCAGCTGTTAGCCAAGTTCCTATGCTAGTTTCAGTGTGGGATGATGGTTACGGCATCTCAGTTCCTAAGGAATTTCAAACAGTTAAGAAGTCTATTTCAAAAGCCCTTGAAGGGATGTTAATCAATGAAGAAGGAGAGGGCATATATATAGAGGTAGTGAAGGGATACGAATACGATAGCTTAGTGAAGGCTTATATGCGAGTTTCACAGAAAGTTCGTAAGAATCACATACCAGCCCTTGTCCATGTGACCGATCTTACTCAACCGCAAGGGCATTCTACTTCAGGTTCACACGAAAGATATAAGTCAAAAGAGCGACTTGAATGGGAGGCTAATCACGACTGCATCGAGATGATGATTAAGTGGATGGTAGGAAATAAATTGATTACCAAGGCGGAAGTAGAACAGCTTAAGCAGCAGGCAAAGGACTTGGTTAAAGAAGGTGCGAAGGAAGCTTGGGCTGAATATCAGGCTCCATTCGCTGAGCTGCTAAACCAAATGAATGAAATTGTAAGTACAATCTCTGCAACTTCACCAGGTTCAGTAGCAATCTCAAATTATAATGAAGCTATCAAAACTTCTTTTGGCGTAAGCCTAGGATTCATAGCGAAGGTTGCTAGAAATCTAAGATCTGACCTTTTGCTAGAACAGAAAGAAAACGCAGAGCTAAGCTCATATATCAACAAGTTGAACGCAATAGCTCACGATAAATATCACACGCATCTTTATTGCGAAGGAGATGATTCGGCCTTGAATGTGCCAATTGTGCATCCTACGTACGAGGCAGAACCAAGAAAGGAAGTTGGTTACCAGATCCTTAATAACTACTTTGATAAGCTTTTTGCTACCAACGATACCGTTGTCGCATACGGCGAAGATGTGGGGAACATCGGTGATGTAAATCAGGGATTTGCAGGCCTTCAAGAGAAATATGGGATTGACAGAATATGGGATGAAGGAATTAGAGAATGGACAATCATGGGGCAATCAATAGGTTTAGCGCAACGTGGTTTTCGGCCCATCGCAGAAATTCAGTACCTAGATTACATCGTTTATGGTCTTGAACCCCTTGTTGATGATCTTACTACTCTCCGTTATAGATCTAATGGTACTCAAATGGCACCTGCCATAATAAGAACAAGAGGACACAGACTAGAAGGCATATGGCATGCTGGTTCGCCCCTAGGTATGCTGACTCATGCACTGAGAGGCATGTATCTAGCAGTTCCTAGAAACATGGTTCAAGCAGTAGGAATGTATAATACCTTGATGCAATCCAACGATCCTGCACTTGTTATTGAGCCACTTAATAGCTATCGATATAGAGAAGCACTACCTATGAATATAGGTGAATATACAGTGGCACTCGGCCAGCCTGATATCATTGTCGAAGGCACTGATGTTACAATCGTCACTTACGGCTCAATGGTAAGAATTGCGGAAGTAGCGGTCAATAAACTGCAAGAACATGACATCAATGTTGAGCTTATTGACGTACAAACTCTTCTACCATTCGATGTAGAACACAGTATCGTGGAGAGTTTAAAAAAGACGAATAAGATAATTTTCCTCGATGAAGATATTCCTGGAGGCGCAACAAGCTATATGATGCAGCAAGTACTCGAAGTTCAGGGCGGGTACAAGTATTTAGATCACGCTCCCATGTCTGTAACTGCACATGAACACCGAACGCCATTTGGTTCGGACGGCGACTATTTTACAAAACCGAATGAGCAAGATATTTTCGAAGCTGTGTACAAGATGATGCATCGTTATTCGCCTAGTGAATTCCCTGTGGACCTGTCTTAATCAAGATATTGTTGTTTTAAATTTTTGGGGTTTAACCCCAAAGAAAAATTTCTAGAGATAGCTAGCCTTAGCACGTTGGAATACAGTGACAGTGCCTCCCTGCAGTATGGCTTCCAAAAAAAGTAATCTTAGAACAAAATAGGGGAACGAAGGTAGTCGAGGCTCTTTTCACTTGTAAGTGTTGCGGTTGTTGATGCGTAACTTGGGGAATTTTCAAATATCATTTTCTAATAATATATTCTTTCGTTTGTCGTTTCTATTAGCAGAATTATTACTTTTGGCTTCGTTTACCCCGAAATATGCATTAAGGTTTCGTGATGAAAGCTTAAAAGCAAAGAGAATGGGAGCTCAATAGTTTTTTTGAAGTGCAGACGTGGTCATGATCACGGTGCGTATCAAAAGAGCTGGATATTCCCATTATCGAAGCAATTTGAGCTCGTAAGAGATCTGTTAATGCACATTTCTAGTTTAAAGTCGGAGATATTCCACGCTAAATCGCTTTTCATCGGTTAATCAAATGTTAAGCCATTGAATTTTGATCACAAGTATTACCTATTAGCAGGTTATCTTTATATAGAAAAATTGATTTGTCGAAGAACTTAGTTATCATTCCTACCTTCAATGAAAAAGAAAACATTGAAAAAATCATAAGAGCAGTCTTTGCTTTGGAGATGCCTTTTCATGTCTTGATAGTGGATGATGGTTCACCTGACGGAACAGCAGAAATTGTAAAATCTTTACAAGCCAGTTTTCAGGATAAGTTGCACATTATAGAACGCGAGGGTAAACTAGGATTAGGAACTGCTTATATTACAGGGTTTCGCTTCGGACTGAATCATTCGTATGACTATATCTGTGAAATGGATGCTGATTTTAGTCATAACCCCCAGGATCTTCCTCGATTAGTAAATGCCTGTCTTGATGGAGCAGATATGTCTGTTGGGTCGAGATACACAAAAGGAGGCGGCACGGAAAATTGGCCAATGGATCGGTTGATTCTCTCGAAAGGTGCTTCGTATTACGTTCAGGCGATTACATGGATGCGAATTAAAGATCCTACTGCAGGTTTCGTTTGCTACTCGCATCAAGTGCTTGCAGCCATTGACCTAAGCAAGATCAAATTTATAGGATACGCATTTCAGATTGAAATGAAGTATGCAGCTAAAACTCTTGGATTTAAGATCAAGGAAGTGCCTATTATTTTTATTGATAGAATAGAAGGTGTAAGCAAGATGTCAAGCGGTATAATCAAAGAAGCGGTCTTCGGAGTACTCTCGATGAGGATCAAAAGTATTTTCAATAGTTATTCTAACTAGTTTTTCCTTTTCCCATTAGTCTGCGTAACATGCGTTTTTCAAATTCCCAGAAAAACTTGAATTGCCCAAAGATGAAACCATAGATTAGTAGGATCAGATTATAGACAGGAAGAATGAGGATGTAGTAAATAATCGAAAACAAAAGAGACTTTTCACCTCCCTCGGTAAAGAAACCCACAATCGGTCGCTTTAAGAACATGACCGAGAAGCCAGTACAAGCAAATACAAGCAGTATTATAAACACTTGTGGTGCAGAAACACCCCATCTTTTCTGAAGCTTTTCTACCCAGCTTTTTTTCTGTCTTTCTTCCATATCGCGATTAAATCGAGTGCAAATAAACAAATAAATTCCATCTCACAGAAATTAATAGAATTCAATAGTAAATTGTTGCCAGATCACCACATTATAAAAATATATTCAAAAGGTTTTCTGAAATTTGCTCTTAATTTTACATTCTAAGAAACTACATATGTTACGAGCATTTTCTTATCTACTTCTCATTGTTTTACTCATTTCATGTTCTGCAAAGCGGAATATTTCTAAGCAACTTGAATTTTCTAAGATATATCAAGATGTTAAAGTCCTTAGTGACGATGAAATGAAAGGTAGAGAGGTAGGAACCGCTGGTGAAAAGAAAGCAGCCAAGTACATCGCGACTAGATTTAAAGAGTTGGGTCTGAAACCTATGGGCGGGTCAGGAGAGACTAATCTGCAGGGGTACTTTCAGGATTTCGTTGCTTATGAATCTGCGCATCCGCACGACATGGCAGATGACACAAAAGATAAAGTTCCTGTCTCAGCTAGGAATGTTGTTGGATTTATTGATAACAATGCTCCTTATACTGTAGTCGTAGGTGGACATTATGATCATCTGGGTTTTGGTAGTTTTGGTTCGCTTTATTCTGGCCCGGCTGAAATTCATAATGGAGCCGATGATAACGCAAGCGGAATTGCTGCAATGCTGTATCTTGCAGAAGTTCTACAGGACACTAAGCATAGTTTTTCGAACTATCTATTCATTGCATTTTCAGGGGAAGAGAAAGGTTTGTGGGGAAGTAACTACTGGACGAAAAATCCAACGTTCCCCATTGAGAACCTCAGCTATATGATTAATTTCGATATGGTGGGCAGGTTGGAGAACAAGAAATTTGCTGTAAATGGCACAGGAACTTCTCCGAGTTGGACAAAGCTTGATAAGGTAACGAAAGGTTATGAAGTAGTGAAAAGTGAAAGTGGTATTGGGCCTTCTGATCACAGTAGTTTCTATCTTGTTGAAGTTCCGGCAATTCACTTTTTTACTGGCCAACACGAGGATTATCATAAACCAACGGATGATCTCGAAAAAGTAAATATGGAAGGGATTCTGAGGATTTCGAATATGATTGTTGCATTAGTTCAGGAGTTGGGAGGTTCTAAGTTGGCCTTTACAACAACGAAAGAAGAGCAATCAAATGCCACGGTATTCAAAGTAACCTTGGGTGTAATTCCTGATTATTTATTTAGTGAGACAGGAATGCGTATAGATGGCGTTCGTGAAGGCAAAACCGCTGCTGAAGCAGGAATAGAAAAAGGTGATATAGTAATTAGAATGGGAGAGCGCGAAATCGTAGATATGAATTCATATATGGAGGCGCTTGGGGCTTTTGAACCCGGAGAGACCATCGATGTTGTCGTTTTAAGAAAGGGTGTGGAAAAGACAATAAAGGTTACGTTTCAATAGTGCGTAATGGTATGATTATTGCAGATATGTAGCTGTATGTTTTTTGGGCTTTAAGCCCAAAAAAAAATGTAGAGTAAATGTGAAACTTTTTAGTACGCTGATTAGTTATTGAAATGTGAGTTTTTGTTAAAAAATATTAAAACTTCACGTATTTCATGCAGATTATACATTGCTTATAAAAATATGTAATATCTTAGCAAAAATTTAAATTATAAATCCAAATGAAGAATATTAGTCTTATTTTATTGATGATTTTTAGTTTCAGTGTAGTTAACTACGCGCAAACTACTCCAGCAGTTGACCAAGTCGAAGAAAGCACTGACGGACCTATCATGACATTCGAATCTCTGAATTGTGATTACGGTGAAATCGAGCAGAACGCTGAAAGAGATCGTTTTGTAAAATTTACTAACACAGGAACTGAGCCGTTAGTAATCACTAACGCAAGAGGATCTTGTGGATGTACAGTTCCATTATGGCCTAAAGAACCAATCATGCCAGGTGAGACAAATGAAATTAAAATCTCGTATGCTACCAATCGACTTGGTAAAATAAACAAGACGGTGACCATCACAACTAACGAAGGTGGTAAGCCTCACGTAATTAAAGTGTTAGGAAACGTATCGAAAAAAGAAGAGGCAGTTCCAGAAGCTCCGAAGTCAATCTTAGGAGGAGGAAACTAAACCTAGAGAAAAACATATTTTAAAAATCCTTGTTCTGTCAGAGCAAGGATTTTTTAATTTTAAGAACTATGATCATATTATTGTCTCCAGCGAAAACACTGGATTTTAAAGAGCACAGCAAAAAGATAACTTCTAGTCAAACTAGATTTGACGAAAAATCTCAACTGTTGATTAACAAGCTTTCAAGAACTAGTCTGAAGGGCCTGCGAGAACTAATGCATATTAGTAAAGATCTTGCAGTACTCAATAAGCAAAGGTATGAGGAATATGATGTAGCTAAAATAGAGGAGAGAGGAAAAGAGGCAATGTTGGCATTCAACGGTGGAGTTTATCAAGGCCTAGATGCAGACTCATTAAGTGATGATGCATTCGATTATGCGCAAGATCATGTAAGAATCTTGTCGGGATTGTATGGAATATTGCGACCTCTTGATAAAATTCAGGAATACAGATTGGAGATGGGAACAAAGCTTCCTGTCAGACGGAAAAAAAATCTTTACGAGTTTTGGGGAGATGAACCAACTCAGATTCTCAATAAAGATCTCGAACAGATTAATAGTAATGTAATAGTTAATTGTGCTTCAAACGAATATTTTAAAGTTCTTAGCACAAAGAAACTCAATGGCAAGGTGATCTCGATGGATTTTCGAGAGATGCACAACGGCGAATTGAAGTTTATATCGTTCAATGCTAAAAAAGCCAGAGGTTTGGTGACTCGATTTGCGATTGATAATAGCATTATTGACTATAAAGATCTGCGAGCATTTGACTACGAAGATTATTCGTTCAATAAATCAATGAGTTCCGAAACAGAATACGTCTTTACTCGATAGTCTCATATTTAGCCCTTAGATTTATTTTTTATTGCTTAATTTGCGATGACATAGTCGACAATGCAAGATATACTTAAGAACATTAAAAACGGTCAATATGCTCCCATCTATTTCCTTCACGGAGAGGAGAGCTACTTCATTGATCAAATTAGTGATGCGATAGAAAAAACAGCTCTGTCCGAAGGTGAGAAGTCCTTTAATCAAGATATTTTTTACGGCAAGGAATCGTCTGTCAAGCAAGTAATTGATGCGTGTACTCAGTATCCTATGATGGCAGCACGAAGAGTTGTGCTGGTGAAAGAAGCCCAGCTTCTAAAGGACTTAAAGCTTTTAGATAAGTATGCTGCTAATCCGGTGCCAAGTACCGTGCTTTGTATCTGTCACAAGATTAAAAAACTTGATAGTCGGACAGCACTAGCGAAAATGTTGAAAAAAAATGCTGTTGTTTTTGAATCGAAGAAACTGTATGATAATCAACTTCCAGGCTATGTGAGTCAATTAGTAAGAGGAAAAGGAAGAGTGATTGACGGTCAAGCAGCAAGTCTTGTCGCTGAATACATAGGTTCCGATCTTTCTACTTTGCATAATGAAATGCAGAAAGTTTTTCTAGAGGTAGGAAGGGGAGAGGCAATTACTTCAGAAGTTATCCAGAAGCAAATAGGCATCAGTAAAGATTTTAATGTTTTCGAATTACAATCCGCACTGGCGTCGGCTAATTATGGCAAGGTATTTCGTATAGCTCGATACTTCACCGAAAATCCTAAGAAGAATCCTATGGTTATGATCGTAGGAACTTTATTTCGCTTCTTCTCTAAAGTTTGGGTGGTTGCTCAGAATCCTGGACAGTCGGATCAAGTACTTGGCAAAAGTATAGGTGTTTACAATTCGTTCTTTATGAAGGAATATAGACTAGCTGCAAGGCACTATAAATCTCACAACATTGAAAATATTCTTCATCTTCTAAAGGAATATGATCTAAAGTCCAAGGGGGTGAATAATCGAAGCTTCAATGAAAATAAGCTCCTTGTTGAATTGCTTGGGAAGATCTTTTTGGCTTAATAGCCTGTCTGTTAGTACACAACATTGGAGCCGTCAGTTAGGGATCTAACAATTAGTAAAATGATTCTAGAATGAATAGCCCGCACCAATCTTCATAGTATATGTTTTAAAGGCTATAAAATTTCCGGCACTCTTAATTGTTCCGTACAGCTGTGTTTTTTGCCGTTCCATAGCATGAAATGATGCAAATACGTTGAGCTGTTTTTTAACTAGACAATGTACTTGGATTTCGTAACCAAATCCAATTCCTTTAAGACCGACAGGGCTACTAGAATTATCAGGACCTACGATAAATTGAGAATTAGCACTAATGTTGAATGCGGGTCCCATAGCGATTGAAAATTCTGGACTTCTATAGTTGTGTAATAGCTTGGTACTAAGTAATGTACTAAGATTTAGTGATTTAAGCTCCATGTCCCAATTTGGTGTTTGATTCCAAGTGCTTGAATTGTAACTCACTTGTATCCGAGTGGCAAAATGTCGGCTGAACTCAATGTGGCTTTCTACTCCTATTGTGTAATTGAAAGTTGGAGCGAAATCAGCCGCAAAATTTACAAGACTCAATTGTGAAATTCCCGCAGTACCAAAAATTTGAAATCTGTCTTTAATCTTGTACGAAATTCTTCCAATACTCTGGCTTTTGGGGTTTTTGTAGTCATTGTAGTCATTGATGACCTTCGTTAATGAAGCTAAATTGTAGTGGATAGTTTTAGCTGGATTGGATTTCTCAAGGTCTGGAATTTGAGCAGAAAGAAATGTCCTGAGATTCTGATAATGTGGATACAAATCATACCATTTGTCATTAACTTTTACATAGTACCGTTCGTAACCATCAGTAGATTTTGAAATAGCTAAACTAACAACGCCTTGTTTTCTGATTTTTACTAGTTTGTGTACTCCAGCTATCTCTATGCTAGTATATCTACCTTTGTAAAGTACATACTTTACCTCAGAAGCAAGCAAGGTTTTCTTTCCTATTCTTTCAAAAGTTACTCTGTCCTCGTTGGTTTTTCCTTCGTAGATCTTGGAAACACGAAGAGTATCTCCACTTTTCGTAATAACAGAATATAATTTGATGGCATTACTTTGACCTATCATGTCGTTATGCAGAAACAAGGTCATTAAGAGGAGTAGGAGAGTTGTCGTAAAGCGAGGGAGGTGAGTCATATAATTGATTTTTTTTTGCATAGGTACTAATAATAATTCATGTATTCAATATCTAAATGAGATCGAAATAGCTATCCAAATCTTTCTAGAAAGTGCTAATTATTTAAGCGGACTAAAGCCTCTTGCGAGATCTTTAGACTTAATGTGAGAAATAGATAGCTTTTTTCTAATGATGCCTTTTTATCCCTTTGTTCTTTCAGTCTCCTTTATTAATTTCTGGTCCTTTAATTATAGCGGATCTTCCTATTGGTTTTACTTATTAATTTCTATTTATCGTGAGAAGTCAGACTTCAAAAATTGCTGATCAGATCAGAGGAGCCTGGTATTGCATCTGTAATATTTCCTTCGGTGATCACTTCAGATGTCTCTATAAAGATTGCGAGAGCCATTAAGAGATCTCTAGAACACCAACAAGATTCCACTTTGTTCTTTCAAATTCATTTCTAAGCGAATGCTGAGCTATTGGTTTATCATCTTTTCCTATACGGAAAGATCAATTATGGTGAGACTGCTTAACTTGAAAAGACCTGCTTTCCTTTTATCTACTTGGCTCGATATCCTTTGGGTGCTTTTAAGATTTCTTTCCAAGCAGTGACGGGCTTTGGCCCTTGTTTCTATCATGTCTTTCTCCGTTTTATTCAAATGCAATAGTCGAGCGACATTGTCTCTAATTTCGATTTTGCTAATCTTACCAGTAGGCCTTCTATAACTCGTGTAAGCTAATTAATTATACATTCATATTAATCTAAGAAAAGGGAAAGTACTATGCTTAATGCGCGATGTTATCTCTTTTAGATCAAGGCAGAATAGAGTAATTTCAATGCTAGTGCACAACGAATTAGAATTTATTTGTCTGCTTATTTATTCTAAAGTACCTCATTGCTTTATTATTAATACCTACCGATGGAATGCCTTGTGTTTTTATTACTGATGATGATCAAGAATTATTTCAAAGTAGCTTGTGTCATAAAAGACTTCTAGGGATTTATATTTCTCATCGAAAGTCAATGTGTCAGAAACGTTTAGAATACCCAGCTTATGCTCATAAATTCGCCATATCAATTCTGAACAGTAATGTTCAGTAGTATCTCGATAATCAAATTTATGATCAAATGGCAACTGTTTTTGTAAATAGAATTCTAGCTGTGTAAGAATTTTTTGCTGCTGCAAATGATCTATTTCTTTAAGCCTTGTCACAAGTATGGTGCTGTCATGGGAATGCTTGACAAACGATTCTAGATCTTGAAAGCGTAGACCGTCTTGATCTGAGACCTTGCTGGAAAGAGCATGAGCTACAAGTAGAGAATCGTTCCGATTGATCACAACTCCTAGGTGAGTTACTTCGTATTCTTCTCTCATCATCCGTAATATCATTGTGCTAACGAAGCCATATCCTCTTCGGAAGATAAGGTCACCTGTTTGTAGCTGAGATTTCTCCTCATCCGATAATTGATAGATAGCTATTTCGGAGGGCAGAACTGGCGGAGGAGTATTTCGAATAAAGAGCTGGTAGCAAAAGTAGCAGAACGTCATTGCAACAGCTGTAAAGACTATTCGAATTCTACCTTTCACTTAATTGTCTTCACTGTCCAAGTCTAGGTCAAAGTCAAAGTCAAAGTCTGGATTGCCAGTCTCCTTGTCCATGTCATCCATTCCTTCCTTATCCATTGATTCCTTGGTCATGTCTACTAGCCACTCTCCATCTTTCTTTATAAGATGAATATCCATTTCATCATCGCCGTCTTCGCTGGATGTGATTTTACATATTGCAGTATCTCCAGATACTGTTGTACTGATAATTTCTAGATTCTCTTTTTCGTTATCTGTCGCATCAGCAAGTTGGTCCTTAATACCAAATGATTCCATCATTGAAAGCATTGATTTCGTATCTGTCGTTGCGTACTTTTTTGCTTCTTCAAAGTCTCCCGCATTCACGCTATCAATAAATTTTCTAGCTACTTGTTCTGGACCGCTACTGCTGCATGAGGCTAAAAATATCATGCATAGAAGAGTAATGGATGTAAGAAGGTGCTTTGTCATGATTATTAAATTTATTGATAATTCTTATTAAAGGATAAAGATGCTATTTATTACTCTCATTTTCTCTATTGATTTTCACTTAGTCTTTTCGTGAGCCAGCAAGCATCCAGCCTAATAGAGCCATCGGTATATAAGCAAAAATAAGGTCCACTGGTGCAAACCATCCTGGACCTGGAATTAGATAATTTGCGTAAAGTCCGCCAAGTAAAAAGAAAAAGCCAACTCCCAAAGCAAAGGTCCTACTTTTTGTAGTAACAAATTTAGCAATGATGAAAGCTCCCACTAGTGTTCCTAAGGCATGCGCAAGCAATGGGCCGACGTAAACCATGAAAGACAGGAGGTGTTTGTACTTATCATAACTTTCTTGACTCATCATGTCAAATCCATCAGGCGTATCAATGAGCATGGAGGAAAGGTAAACAATTCCACTGTTAACAAGTCCACCAACAAAGAGTGCAACTAGTGTCACGATAATATTTCTTAAAATAGGATTCATAAGTAGTTAGTTTTTTTAATTCAAAGCTAAAATACGGAATTATTAAGAAAAAATATTGTCTTTTCACAGAACTAACATGACATACTAACCTGAGTGTAAGGTCAAGGTGAAATGCGCATTATATATCTGATACTAATTAATAACCAACACGGTGCTATGATTTCTTCCATCCTCTGTTAGCTGATTTATCTAGTTTTATGACACAAACAGATATATCCGTAGATATGGCGAGTGCTTTTTCCAAAGGGAAATTGTGAAGTAGCATAAACATAATTGCCTTTATAAGGCAAGATTGGTATAACTCATGATCAACGGTTGAATTTCTCTTTTCATTTCTGGTAATATCATTACAATGTGATTGTAATTTTCGATCCAATACCCACGAGAGATAATAGTTGAATTTTTATTAAATAGATATGACCATGTCCTAACTTGAGTTATTTGTTAAGAAGCTCCAAGGGGTTTAGCACCACCTGCTCACAATCTTCATTTATGCATCCATTCTTGTAAAATTTCGCAAAGAAGAAGCATACAAAGAAAGACCACTAGCGCTGAGGTATATATAGTTTAAATGATAGCCAGATGATATTTTGGAAGTCTTCGTCTGCTTAACCTACTACTAGCAGCCTTACATGAAGACATATCATTTATCGTTTTTTTATGTAGTTTTCTTCTAGCGCAGGAATTATTCGTTTCAGCAAGAAAATGCGTGACAAGTTAAATACCCAAATGGTATTACATCCAGTAATAGAATTCCGAGATTCTTGATTAGCCAGCAGTCTGCTGGGGAAGTAGGTAAAATTAGCGTGCTTAAAGTGTTATTTGAGATAATAAATTGCAGTCTAGTTGTCAAAATTTTACATATTACATAAAATTATTATATATAATTAGGCTAATATTATTTTATTGGTTTATATTTGATTACATATTAATTACATCTTACATATATAAAA
>CALBVQ010000169.1 GCA_937969485.1 uncultured Saprospiraceae bacterium
GGGAACGTCCAGCTCTTTTGATGCTCACCGTGATGGTGACCACGCCTGCGCTTCGAAAGAACTGTTGAGCTCCCATTCTCTTTGCAGTTTAAACTCTCATGACGAAAACCTAATGCATAGTTCGGGTTAAATCATTCACACTGAAACTATTTAAAACACCTTCATTTAACGTTTACACAGTACTTTCATTTAATTCCGAAAAATTAAAGTGGAAGAAAAATTTAGTTTATAAACTTAATAAGACAGAAAAAACTCAATAATTAATTATAGCTTTGTTCTCATGAAAAGAATAAAATTACATAATAGATTTTGTTGGTGGCACAAGACATACTCTCTTGTGACCCAGTAATTCTATTGTTGTAGTGTAAGATATATAAAAGTCTTTCCGGGTCGCTCGGGAAGGCTTTTTTTTATGTAAAATATTGGTGGATTAGCCCCCAAAGATCGCGCAAAATAACAATGAAAGTAAAACTTAAAACACTGACACAAGAGCTACTGGCAGATAAGATAACGCCAGTTCAGACCTACCTTCAACTGCGGGACAAATACCGGAAGTGTGCTTTGCTAGAAAGTACGGATTTCCACGTCCAAAAAGGAAAATTCAGCTACATTGGTTGTGAACCCATTGCTGAGATTGTAGTGAAAAATGGAGTTAAGAAAGCGGAAATATTAGGGAAGCAGTATCCACTCAAACATGAAAGAGTAGACGAGGCTATCCAAGAATTTATCGATGTTTTCGAGGTTGAAGATAAGGATTCACCCAACAGTGGCCTTTATGGCTATATAAGTTATGATGCGATCCCCTACTTCGAACAAATCGAATTCAGAAAAAAGGAAAAGCATGATTTAGCAGATATCAGTTTACAGCTTTATCGCTACATTATCGCCTTTGATCATTTTCACCAACGTGTGAAGTTTTATGAAAATGCTGTAAATGATATAGAGAGTACCCTTGATCAATTAATCGAACAGACATTTAAGACTGGGAGCATGTATTTCCCGTTTGAAATAAAGGGAGAAGAAACAAGTAATATGGAGGACGAGGACTATCTAAAGATAGTCCGAGATTCACGAGATCACTGCTTTAGGGGTGATGTATTTCAAATGGTACCTTCTAGAAGATTTCAACAAGGATTTATTGGGGATGATTTCAATGTTTACAGAGCGCTAAGAGCTGTAAATCCGTCTCCTTACCTCTTTTACTTCGATTATGAAGACTTCCATTTAATGGGTTCTAGTCCTGAAACTCAAATCAGAATTGAAGATGGCTACGCCAATATCGATCCTATTGCAGGAACAGTAAGACGAACAGGAGATCCAGCGATTGACGAAGTAAGTAAGAAGGCATTACTAGCTGATGAAAAAGAAAATGCAGAACATGTGATGCTTGTAGATCTTGCTAGAAATGATCTAAGTAGGAATGCTAGAGAAGTGGAGGTAAAAAAATATAAGGAAATACAATCTTTCAGTCATGTGATGCATATTGTTTCTCAAGTCCAAGGAAAGTTAAAGGAAGGAGTAAATCCAATAAGAGTTTTTGGTGACACGTTTCCTGCAGGAACATTGTCTGGAGCACCGAAGTATAGGGCTCTAGAATTGATTGACAAGTACGAACCAACATCCCGAAATTTCTACGGTGGATCGATAGGATTTATTGGGTTCAATGGTAACATTAACCATGCAATATTCATCCGATCCTTCTTAAGCAAGGATCATACTTTATATTATCAAGCCGGTGCGGGAGTTGTAGCTTCCTCAATTCCAGAAAGTGAATTACAAGAGGTAAATAACAAGCTAGGAGCTTTGAAAAAAGCGATTGAACTTGCTCAAAAGATTGAGAGATAATGAAAATACTACTAATAGATAATTACGATTCATTTACGTACAACCTTGCTCATATGCTTGAGGAAATTAATGGTGTAGAGCTTGATGTAGTACGCAATGACAAAATTCCTTTGGACCGTGTAAATGATTATGAAGGTGTAATCATTTCACCTGGACCTGGAATACCTGTCGAAGCAGGACAATTAAACGATTTTTTGCGCGAATACGCTACAACAAAGAACATCTTTGGCGTGTGTCTCGGACATCAAGCCATAGGGCAATTTTTTGGCGGAAGCCTTACAAACACGGCGAAGGTTCATCACGGAATCTCCAGCGAAGTACAGACCATTCGATCACAAGGCATACTAGCTGGACTAGGTGAAACATTCAATGCCGCGAGATATCACAGCTGGATAGTGGATAAGGCTGACCTTCCTAAAGAGTTAGAAATCACTGCGGAGACTAAAGATGGAGTAATAATGGCAATGAGACATAGAGAATACCCTATAGAAAGTGTACAATTTCATCCTGAAAGTATACTTACACCTAAGGGCAAATTAATATTGGAAAACTGGATAAAATCGATAGGATGAAAGAGATATTACAAGACTTATTCCTCAACCACAGCTTGAATAGAGGAGAAGCTAAAGAGGTATTGATGCAGATTGCAAATGGTGCTTATAATGAATATCAGATCGCAGCATTTCTGACTGTTTACAAAATGAGAAATGTACAAGTCAATGAGTTATTGGGCTTCCGAGATGCACTGTTGGAATTAGCAGTACCAATTGATTTTAGCGCTTACAATGCGATCGATCTTTGCGGCACTGGCGGAGATGGCAAGAACACGTTCAACGTATCGACCTTATCAGCATTCGTGGTAGCTGGAGCGGGAGTCAAGGTCGCAAAGCACGGCAATTATGGAGTTTCTTCGATCTGTGGTTCATCCAATGTTCTTGAGTACTTGGGCTACACTTTTACAAACAAGGAAGATCAACTGACCAAGCAAATTGAAGAAAATAACATATGCGTACTGCATGCGCCTCTTTTTCATCCTGCCCTGAAAGCTGTGGGCCCTATTCGTAAGGGGTTTGGGATGAGTAGTATTTTTAATTTACTAGGACCAATGGTGAATCCATCTCAGCCTAAGAATCAATTGATAGGGGTATTTAATCAGGAAGTTCTTAGACTATACAAGTACGTATATCAGCACTTGCAAACACGGCATACGCTCATTCATAGTATAGATGGATATGATGAAATATCGTTAACAAGTGCAGTTCGTGTGGTGACAAGAGACAGTGATCAGCTGAAAAATCCCAAGGATATGGGATTCAATAAAGTCAAGGCAAGTGATATTTATGGAGGAGAGACTGTAGCAGATGCAGCGAAAATTTTTGTTTCCGTTCTTAATAACGAAGGTACGGAGGCTCAGCGATCTGTGGTACTTGCTAATTCAGCAATGGCAATCCAAGCAAGTGGATTAGCTGAAAGTTATGAGGATTGTTTGGCTTACGCCAAAAAGTCACTAGAGAGTGGCGCTGCATTTACGTGTTTCAAAAAATCAATTGCATAATGGGATTTATACTAGACGAGATTGTAGCATTCAAAAAAGAGGAAGTTACTCAGCTAAAAAAGGATCATTCGATCGAAGGTTTTGAGTCGTCCTCGCATTTTTCAACGAAAAATTTGTCGCTAGAACAATCGCTTCGCAGCGCTAAGAGTAGCGGAATTATTGCGGAATTCAAGAGAAAGAGTCCTTCAAAAGGATGGATCCATCAAGACGCTGACGTTGCCGAAATTGTACGAAACTATGAAATTGCTGGTGTTGCTGGTATTTCATGTTTGACCGATAAAAATTTCTTTGGAGGTGGGAAAGAAGATTTCAGCAAAGCTCGTGCTGCATTTGATGGCCCGATTCTGAGAAAGGACTTTATCATAGATCCATTTCAAATTTATGAAACAAAAGCAATGGGAGCAGATGTTATGCTTCTTATTGCGGCTATATTAACCAAGGCGCAGGTAATAGAATTCACAGACTTAGCGCATGAATTGGGATTAGAAGTATTACTGGAAATTCATTCGAAAGATGAATTAGCTAAAGTTTACGAGAAAGTTGATATGGTAGGAATAAACAATAGAGATCTTCGAGATTTTTCAGTTTCGCTTTTGAATTCCATCGATATGAAAAGGTATTTACCAGAAGATAAAATCTTAATCTCAGAAAGTGGTCTAGATCATCCGGGAATCGTTTGCGACTTATATCAATATGGTTTCAGGGGTTTTCTTATGGGAGAATATTTTATGAAAAACGAACAGCCTGGAAAAAAAGCAGCGGAGTTTATCACTGATTTACAAACACGAAAAAGCTTAAGAGCATGATTGTAAAGGTATGTGGAATGAGAGATGAGATTAACATCAAGGAGCTTGGAGCTTTGGGTGTTGACTACATGGGATTAATATTCTATGAACAGAGCAAGCGTTACGTTGCCAATCAGCTCAACAAGAAACCTGCGATTCCAACAGTAGGAGTTTTCGTCAATGAAGACTTTGGATTCATTCAAAAAAAAGTAAACCAATTCTATCTCCAAGCTGTGCAGCTGCATGGAGATGAAACTCATACATATTGCGGTGAACTAAGGGATTTATTGCCGAAAGATATTCAGCTATTCAAGGCTTTCAGAGTAGACAAATACCTGTCTTCTGAGCAAATTAGTAAATACAATAGCTTTATTGATCTGTTCATCCTTGATAGTGCAGGTAAAAGTTATGGAGGAAATGGGGTCAAATGGGACTATGAGCTACTAGATAAGCTGAATATTTCGAAGCCATTTCTATTAAGTGGAGGAATCGATGACGGCGTCCCAATCGAAGAATTGGTTTCTATTCACCCTATGTGTGTGGGAGTAGACTTGAATAGTAAATTTGAAACATCACCTGGATTAAAAAACATTGACAAGTTAAGACGATTCATAAAAAGCTAATGAGATGAGTAATTACAAGGTAGACGAAAATGGATATTACGGCAAATTTGGTGGAGCGTACATTCCAGAAATGTTGCACCCGCACATTGAGGAGTTAAAAAATAACTTTCGCCATATAATAGCAGAGGAAGAATTTCAGACAGAATTTAGTTCTCTTTTGAAAGATTATGTGGGAAGACCTACTCCTTTGTATTATGCTTCACGGATGAGTGAATTATATCAAACGAATATTTACTTCAAGCGAGAGGATCTTAATCATACTGGAGCTCACAAAGTAAACAATACAATAGGTCAGATCCTACTTGCAAAGCGACTAGGAAAAACAAGGATAATTGCAGAAACTGGAGCTGGTCAGCATGGAGTGGCAACAGCTACCGTATGTGCTTTGATGGGATTAGAATGCATTGTATACATGGGAGCCAAAGATGTGGAAAGACAGGCACCAAATGTGAACCGCATGAAAATGCTAGGAGCAAAGGTAGAGGCTGTACACTCAGGGAGTAAAACCTTAAAAGATGCCACCAATGAAGCTATTCGCGATTGGATTAATAATCCAGACACCTACTACTTGATAGGATCTGTAGTAGGGCCACACCCCTACCCTGAAATGGTAGCACTATTTCAAAGCGTGATAAGCGATGAGATCAAATGGCAATTAAAAGAAAAAACAGGTTCAGAATTCCCTGACGCCGTCATTGCATGTGTAGGAGGGGGATCAAATGCAGCTGGAGCCTTTTATCATTTCACGAATCATCCTAACACTCGACTAATTGCGGTAGAGGCAGCGGGTGAAGGTGTCAACACAGGAAAAAGTGCCGCGACAACTGCTCTAGGAAGTATCGGTATTTTACATGGGAGTAAGAGTTTGATGATGCAAACAGTTGACGGGCAAATTGTCGAGCCACATAGTATTTCCGCAGGCCTTGATTATCCAGGAATAGGGCCTTTCCATGCACACTTGTATGATACAAAACGAGGGGAATTCTATTCAGCAACAGATGAAGAAGCTGTCAAATCCGCTTACGAGCTTACCAAACTAGAAGGAATTATTCCTGCACTAGAAACAGCACATGCAACGGCCATATTGAAAAAACTAAAATTTAAGAAAGAAGAAAATGTGGTAATAAATTTAAGTGGAAGAGGGGATAAAGATTTAGCAACTTATATATCATATATCAATGAATAGACTAAAAAAATACTTTAAGAACAAGGTGAACACCGATACTTTAAACGTATATTTTACAGCTGGGTTTCCAGAGATCAATCAGACTACGGAAATCATTAAAGCTCTTGACGTAGCAGGTGCAGACATCATAGAATTAGGTATTCCTTTTAGTGATCCCTTAGCTGACGGCCCCACCATACAAAAAAGTTCAGAGACTGCAATAGAAAATGGGATGACCATTGAAAAGCTATTTGAACAGCTTGTCAATATTAGGGACGAAACCCAGATTCCTATAGTATTGATGGGCTACTTAAATCCTGTTATCCAATATGGAGTTGAGCGCTTTATTAAAGATGCTGCCAAAGTTGGTGTAGATGGTTTCATCTTTCCTGATCTACCATTAATAGAATTCAAACATGAATGGGAAGACTTATTGAAAAAAGAAGACTTATCATTTAGTTTTTTAGTAACACCAGAGACTGAAGCTAGCAGAATAGTCGAACTTGATAAAAATAGTTCAGGGTTTCTTTATGCAGTGGCATCTTCAAGTACAACTGGTAGTTCCAAAACCTCAGTTGTCGAAGAAAAGACTAAAAATTACCTAAATAAATTAAAGGAACTTAACTTAGATAATCCAATTCTTGCAGGATTCGGGATAAAGGACAAAAAAATGTATCGTATGATCAACTCTTTGTGTGATGGAGCAATCATAGGAAGTGCGTTCATCACTCATATAAAAAAGAATGGAGCTGCAAGCAGCTCCATTCAACAATTTATTTCTTCAATAAAAGAATAATTACATCTTGATAAGTTGCTTAGTTGAAACAACAATATTTTCCTTATTTACTACACTCACTAGATATGTACCTTGAGGATAGTCAGTAAGGTTAACAAATACCTCGCTTGAATTAACATCCGAAGTAAAAATTGCCTCGCCATTTCCAGAATATATATTCAATGTACCGTTCACTACACGATCTAAAGAAATCGTTGTGAAGTCTGCAACTGGATTTGGTGAAATAGTAAATAAATCATTTTCAAACTCAACTGTTGACTCAATAATATTTTCTCCAAATTCCATAGAAACAGATTGAGCTTGATCTCCAGAAGATTGTCCATTCCCATCAGCAGCATGTCCAGTAGCGTAAAAAGTAACTGAACCAGAACCTTCAGTAGGTGCAGTCCATTCTGCTTCAAATGTGCTTATTGCTGAAAGACCAGCCTGCTCTAAATAAGTTCGGCCATTAACAACTGCCAATTGAGCATTAGATGAAGCACCTTCCATTTCACCCGCATTGGTCTCGTTGCTATTCAATAAACCGACCATTTGTAAACCATAACCTCCTGGAGTAGTAGTCGTATTAATTGTAGCAGTAACAGTATATGTAGCACCACCAATATAATCCGTGACAGCATTACCATCTGCATCTTGTAAAGTAATAGCAATATCAGTCCCAAAACTACCACCGTTATGACAAGTTGCACATGTCTTATTGTCGTCGCCCGGAGCTCCTGTATTCCCTTCACTAAATTGTGTTGCTCTACCTCCTGAATGGCTCATCGCAATGGTCATTATAGTAAGAAAGCAAAGTGAAATAATTGTAAATCTTATTTTCATATTTTAATAGTTTAAGATTTCTCACCTATACAAGATGTAGAAATCAATGTTTGTTAATTTTACACTAATTTGACACAATGATACTGAAATTCGCTGTAAGCTGCCAGTAAATTTGATGTCGTATCAGATACAGAATCTGCTTTTGACTCTGTATATAACAATCGTAAACCTACTCAGGAAACATTCTACCTATGATCATTAGAGAAATAAAGTAATTAACTCCTACGATTAAACTTATTGAATCAAGGATAGTCTTATATACAGATGGGTGTAGTAATGGAAGAAAAAGAACTAGTTTCAAATCTAAAGAATGTAGAAACGAAGCAGAAAGCGTTTCAGCACTTGGTGCATTTATACAAGGAACGTATTTACTGGCATGTGAGAAGAATGGTTGGCACACATGAAGATGCTGATGACGTAGTTCAAAATGTGTTTATTAAGATTTTTAAAGGAATCGATAATTTTAATAGCCAATCTAAACTTTACACATGGATCTACAGAATCGCTACAAATGAGTGCTTGACTTTTATCGAGAAATCAAAAAGAAATCAATCAAGCTCAATTGAAGAAAGATTTGATGCAATTGCAGATGTTGATGCCCAACCTGAGCGGATCTTAGGTCAATTGATGTCTGCATTACGGCAGCTTCCCCCAAAACAACGAGCCGTATTTAACATGAAATACTTTGAAGAAATGCCTTATAGAAAAATGAGTGAAATTATGGGAACTAGTGAGGGTGCATTGAAGGCAAGTTTTCACCATGCCAAATCGAAAATCAAGCAACATATTTTGGATAATATTAAAATAGGTTAAGATGGATGAATTAGAAAAATTACGACAAGAGCAGCAAGAAAAAAACGACAGAAATTCGCAGTATGGCCAGTCCGTGCCATCATCTTACTTTGAAAATCTTGAGAGAAGGATTCTAAATCAAGTTGCCAATCTTGAGACAGAACCGATAATTGAAGTAAAATCGAAGAGAAAAATTTACACATTACTTCGTTATGGTAGTGCTGCAGCTGCGTTACTGATTCTGTTTTTGGGGATAAGCAAATTCCATACTGAATCGATTGAGACACCTGAATATGCCTTACTAAACGAAATGGAACAAGTAGACTATCTATTAAAATCTGAAGAATTTTATGCAGAAGACTTACTTGAAATTGATGGGATTGATGAAGTGCTATCTGAATTAGAACAACAATTAAATAACAAATAATATGAGACTTAAAATTTTTGTAATGCTTATACTTTTCTGCGGAGTTGCTATGGCACAGCAAGGAGAACCTCGGCAAGGTAGAAAGGATATGAAAAAAGAGCGCTTTGAAAGGATGGAAGCAATCAAGATAGCCTACATTACTAAAGAACTGAATTTAACGCCTGAAGAAAGCGCAAAATTCTGGCCTGTTTATAATAAGCACCATGAAAAATTGAAGAATCTTAGAGAGTCATTACGAATTGCCAACAATGAAGAACTGACAGAAGCGAAGGCCGACGAATTAATTACTGCATTTATAGAGGCTGAGTATGAAAAAGCACGAGTTCATGAGGAAATGGCAACTGAACTTAAACCAATCATCGGTAGCGTCAGAGTTATACAATTAACTAAGGTGGAGCATAAATTCAAACGTGAGATATTATCAAAAGCTGGCCAGAAACGTAAGCAAGAAATGAATGAGAGGAGATAAATAGAAAAGAGAAATGTCATCTTGGTACGATATACTGTCTTTTTTCGTCGAAAAAACATCCTCGAAAGTGACATATGGTTTATATTTACAATATAAGTTATAGGCCATTGATTAAAAGTGTCCCGCTAGTCTAATTAACTAGCGGGATTTTTTTTTATTTGTTATCCAACTGATCCCAAAATTGTGGAAGGTTATAATCTTCCTATCGCAAGAGTCGCCATAGAAATTTTGCAATTTTGAGGAAGAACATTAGCACATGCTTCAAGAGTTGCGCCTGTGGTAAGCACGTCGTCAACTAGCAGGACATGCAACTTGTCAAGTTTGTGGTTTACATTTATGGTAAATGCCGTTTTTACATTTTCTACTCGTTCAGCCCTTGACTTCTTTGTTTGACTTTCATTAGCTTCAGCTTTCACCAATGCTTCGGGCAAACACTTTACTTTTAAGACTTCAGCAATGCCAAAAGCTAATATTGTAGCCTGATTATAACCACGTTTCCTCTCCTTTCTCCAATGCATAGGCACTGGAATCACGACATCTACATCTCCTCCCCAGTCATTCTCAATCATTAAATGAGCAAATTCATTCCCAAGAATCTTTCCTATTTCTTTGGCACCAGAATAATTGAATCGATGTATGATTTTCTGAATTGCCGTCTTTTTTCGGTAGTAGAACATCGCAGCCCCCTGCTCAAGTTTCAGTCGTCCATAAAACATCCGCTCAAACTCATTATCTGAATTCACTAAATGATCAGTATAATAAAGTTCCTGCTGACATTCTAAACAATACACGTTATTGCGCATAGGAACCTCATCATCACAAGCGATACAAATTTTAGGAAAAAAGAGATGAAGTAAGCCTCGAAAGCTATTTACCGACAATAAAGAGTTCTTCATTTTTACATATATCCAATAAAAATATAATAATAGAAACGATTCACATATTCTTATTGCATTTAAATTATTTAATTTGTGCTGAATAATAGCTAATTATGAATACTCTAGAAGGGATTAATTTACAAGAACTCGACAATTTTATTGAAGAAGCGCTACAAGAAGACGTAGGTGACGGTGATCACACTTCATTAGCCTGCATACCTATTGACAAACGGGATAAGGCACGCTTATTAGTGAAAGATGATGGTGTTATATGCGGTATTGGAATTGCCGAGTACATCTTCAAAAAAGTCGATAGCACTGCAATTTTCGATGAACTGATCACTGATGGTAGCGAAGTGAAATATGGAGATATAGCCTTCATTGTAGAAATGAATAGTCAGTCTTTACTTATCGCAGAACGGTTAGTGCTGAATACCATGCAGCGATTAAGCGGAATTTCAAGCCTCGCCAACAGATTTGCGTTTGAAGTGGAAGACCTTGATGTACATATATTAGACACTAGGAAGACCACTCCTCGTATGCGGTTTCTAGAAAAATATGCTGTGCGAACTGGAGGTTGCATGAATTACAGAGATGGTTTGTACGACTGGATTATGATTAAAGATAACCATATCGATGCCTGCGGTTCCGTGGGACAAGCTGTTAAAAATGTGCTTGACTACCTCGGCAAGACAAAAAAACAACTTGGTATTACGGTGGAGGTAAGAAATCTGGTTGAGCTTCACCAAGTGCTTGAAGTAGGTGGAGTTACGAGAATCATGTTGGATAATTTCGAACTTCCCATTATGCTGGAAGCTGTCCAAACAATCAACGGCGAATATGAAGTTGAGGCAAGTGGAAACGTGACGCTAAAAACTGTTCGAAATATTGCCAAGACTGGAGTAAATTATA
This sequence comes from uncultured Saprospiraceae bacterium, assembly GCA_937969485.1. Lineage (GTDB taxonomy): Bacteria > Bacteroidota > Bacteroidia > Chitinophagales > Saprospiraceae > JAHDFB01. Next base: position 11,070 of record CALBVQ010000169.1, read on the forward strand.
TTTCCTCAGGAGCCTTAACCCACAGCGCCGGACAACTTGACCTAAGCCTTAAAGTGATCAAAGATTAATGTACAATTTACTTAAACCAATCCTGTTTGCTTTTAGGCCTGAAAAAGCTCACCACATTACTGTGGCACTTTGGAAAATGGCGCTAAACATTCCACTTATAGGTGCCATGATGAAAGGCTATTTTAGGGTTCAAGACCCAAAATTAAAGCGCGAGTTATTTGGACTTAGTTTCGATAACCCCGTCGGGTTAGCCGCTGGTTTCGACAAAGACGGAAAGTACTATGATGCGATGTCTGAGCTTGGATTTGGGTTTGTTGAAATAGGGACTGTGACCCCATTAGGGCAAGATGGAAATCCTCAACCTCGTCTGTTTAGGGTAAAGCCCGACAAAGGACTTATTAACAGAATGGGTTTCAATAATGAAGGTGTTGACGCCTTGGTAGAAAGGCTGAAGAACAAAAAAAAGGTCAACTGTATTGTAGGTGGTAATATAGGTAAGAACAAACTCACGCCCAATGCCGATGCAGTAAGCGACTATTCGATCTGTTTCGAAAAACTCTATGACTACGTAGATTATTTCGTGGTCAATGTTTCCTCCCCAAATACTCCTAATCTAAGAGAGTTGCAAGACAAGAAGCCGCTTACAGCCTTACTTAATACACTACAAAATCAAAATAAAGCGAAACCAATTCAGAAGCCTATCTTACTGAAGATTGCGCCAGACTTGACTGATACACAGTTACTAGATATTATTGATATCATAAGAGAAACTGGAACCGCTGGATTAATTGCAACGAATACGACAATTGACAGATCCCACTTGTCATTGAGCACGGCTGAAATCGAAGCAATAGGGAATGGCGGCGTTAGCGGAACTCCCGTTAAAGATCGAAGTACAGAGGTAATACGTTTTCTGCATAAAAATAGCAACGGAGAAATACCGATTATTGGTGTTGGGGGAATTGACTCACCAGAAGCTGCGCTCGAAAAATTGGATGCAGGTGCAAGTTTGATCCAAGTCTATAGTGGCATGGTTTATTACGGGCCTACTTTGATCAAGGATATTAATAAGGCGATTCTGAAGAGGACTCGATAGGCAGACCAGCGTGATATTTTTTGGGCTTTCGCCCAAAAGAAAAGAAGTAACAACTAGTTACATTGATCAATCTGCAATGATTTCCACTTGCTCGCAAGTATTTGCTTAAACCCGAATATGCATTAAGATATCTATTACGAGCTCAATCTGCTTCGATATTCGAACGTCCAGCTCTTTTTGCTGCTCACCATGATAGTGACCACGCATGCACTTCAAAAGAACTATTGAGCTCCCATTCTATTTGCATTTTAACCCACTTTATGTATTATACCAATTCTGTTTTGGAATTTCGCATATTTTCAAGTTTATAAAAGCAATTACTTGGTAGAAATACTCATGATAGCTAAGGCTATCCTTGCGTTTTCTGCCTTGTACTTGATTTGATAATTCTTGAAAATCAAGTGAAACCTTAAAACAGAATTGGTATTGGAACTTTGTATGAGGCGTGAACTATCAATGAAATTTAAGTTTTTACGAATGAGGCATTGCATCGCTATGGTGATTGAATAAAAATTAGCGAAGCACTATATTTCGCAGGTAGTTCAAGAGGTAATAAACTTTCCAATTCATAATGTGGGTTTTAGTTCTCTTGACAAAAATCTACTGCATATTTCGGGTTGAAGCGCTAACGCACTTTATACATCGAGATTGCTCGCTCATTCTTAGAACTTATCTTTCTTATGAATGCCGTTCGATGTGGCACGCCAAAATTAAAATGGTATTAGTTTATCGTAACTTTAAGGACCAAAATAAGATCAGAAAATGTTGACAGTAAGAATCATCACGCTTATAATACTGGTCAGTGCTGTATTAGGATGCAGAAAAACAGAAGAATCCAATCAAGTACTGAAGGAGGCAATGGATTTATACGTTTATGCGAATTCTTCAGTTTCTAATATTGATAGTTCAATAATCCTTACGAATAAAGCGCTTGAACTAGACAGTAGAAACATTGCCGCATTAAATTATAAAGTTTCTTTGATGTTTGCAACAAGAAATGAGTCAGAGTTGCTGAATACTTCAGAAGAAATAGTGCAGCTTCTGCCCAGGAATCCTTACTACCTTAGTCAACATGCTTTCTACAATGAACTAGCTGAAAATGTGGCAATCTCTCAAAAGTTGTATGCTAGGGCGATTCAGAAGTATCAGAAAAAACTCAAGAAATCTCCCAAAGATTTCGAATTATGTTTAGAATACATAACAATTCTCCGTCTATCAAATGACACTATGTTAGTTTCTCAAACGCTTCAAGAACTGCAGGACCTGGAATGGGATAAATCGCAAGAAAAGATACTTCACTATTATAAAAACGAGACAGATTCGAAACAAAAAATAGTTGATTTTTGGAACGAGAAAATCACCTATGAAGAACTAGAAGGTACATTGGAATCATTGTTCTAATCAAAAAATACATCCTAACTTTCTTCATAAAGAGCCATTAAAACCGAAGAAGGCTCACTAGCAGACTGATGGTACTTCAAGCGAAAATTATTTTTCGTAACTTTCCACTGAAAATTGTATTATGTTGAATGCCAAAAATATAATCTTACTTGCGATTCTTATCGTACTTAGCGCATGTTCTTCCCTAAAAACGAACCCATTAGAATATAAAGGAAAATCCATAATTTTCGGAAATGGTGGAGGATTTGCAGGAATAGAACAAAGCACAATCTTGCTTGAAAGTGGACATATTTATCAGTTGGAAAATATGCGAACTACTTATCAACTAAAGAAGAAGCTTGAAAAACGAGAAGTCGAACAACTATTTTCTATATTATCTACCTTAGAATTAGACCAAGTGGAATTAAATTCGCCTGAAAATAGTTACAAGTACATAGAATTCTGCGATCATGGATCAACAAACAGATTGGCTTGGAGTTCTGATTCAGCACCGAATGAGATACAAATACTAAATCGAATTTTACACAAACTAGCACAATAGCAAAGGATGCAAAAAAAATACCAAATCATAGCAACGCTTCTTTTTATTTTTTTGGGCGGAAGCCCCGTTTTCTCGCAGTTTAAAGACATCAAACTAAGCGAAAAAACGAACGAAAAAATCATGGTAAAGCCAGAATTTCTACCTTCTATCAATCAAAATTATGAAGGCGAATCATATGATTTCTCTAAAAAGAAACCTTTATTTACTTCTTCTATCAAGCATTCTATCTTTCCAGCTGCTTATGATAATGGAGAAATTATTGCTTACAAGGGATATCTTGACGAGCAAATAGGAAAGTCTGTCGAAGAACAAACAGGAATTTATCTACAATTCCTGGGAGAAAAAGCGGAATTAAGAGAAGAAATAGAATACGCGATTTTGGATATCCAAGAGGATAAATTCGGTCAGCAACATATTTCAGTCCAGCAAACAATTAGTGGAATAGAAATAGAGGGTGGAGAAATCAAGCTTCATGAGAAAAATGGTGTAATAAGCTTTATGAATGGTCGAATCAAAGACGTAAGCTCTGTTTCAACTGAAGGGATAATTAATAGTGAAAAGGCACTAGAAGTAGTATATGACGACTATCGTACTAAAGGTATCTTTAAGGAAATAAAAGAGAGTCAAAAATTTCTAGTTCCTGAGATTACAGAGAAGGTTGATCTTGTATTGCGTGAAATTAATGACACATACAGGTTAGTTTATCGTGTAAAGGCCTACGCAAATATCCAGCAGGAATTTACATATTATCTTGACGCGAACTCTGGAAATGTTCTTGAGAGTTTCAAGAATTTCTGTACTCTGCATGATCATTCTTCGCTTCCTCCTGACGGTCCGGCTACGGCTACAGCCACTGATCTAGGAAATGTAAATCGAACAATAAACACCTACGAAGTTTCGAACACATTTTATATGATTGATGCGAGTCGCAGCATGTTTAGCTCGTCTCAATCGAGTTTACCAAATGATCCTGTAGGAGTGATATGGACGATTGATGGACAAAACACCAATCCTCAAAATGATAATTTTGATTACGATCACGTAAAGTCTACAGACAATAACTGGGCAAGTAAGATTTCGGTTTCGGCTCATTATAACGGCGGAGAGGCATACGAATACTTCAAAGAAGTACATGATAGAAACTCTATTAATAATGAAGGAGGAAATATTATCTCTCTTATCAATATTTCGGACCCGTACTCGGGAGGTGGGTATGACAATGCATTCTGGAATGGAGCAGCCTTATTCTACGGAAATGGAAGTCAGGCGTTCACTCCGTTAGCAGAGGGACTAGATGTAGCTGGTCATGAAATGTCACATGGTGTGATTCAAGCAACTGCCAACTTGACTTACCAAGGAGAAAGTGGAGCATTAAACGAAGCGTTTGCAGATATTTTTGGTGCAATGATTGATAGAGATGATTGGTTTATAGGTGAAGAGATCGTGAAGACTTCTGTATTTCCTACAGGAAAAATGAGAGATATGAGTAATCCGAATAATGGTGGAAGCCAATTCGGTGATACGGGATGGCAACCAGACAATGTAAGTGAGCAGTATACTGGCTCTCAGGATAATGGTGGAGTGCACATCAATAGTGGAATTATCAATCATGCATACTACATATTTGCAGAAACAAATGGAGTAGGAAAAGATAGAGCTGAGCAAATATTTTATCGTGCCTTAACGATGTACTTATCTAAGTCATCAAACTTTAAGGATATGCGTGTAGCAGCGGAGCAAGCTACTCAAGATTTTATTGATGCGGGTACTTACAATGCTTCAGTGCTTACTGCAGTTTCCGCAGCATTTTCATCGGTAGGAATCGGTGAAGGAGGAGGAAGTACTGATTACGAAACAGATGTTGAGATGAATCCTGGTGAAGATTTCTTACTTTCAAGTAGCAGTAATCTAGGGGAAGTGTTTCTCAGAAATAACAACTTAGAACTTATAGGAGATCCATTAATAGCAGTTTCTCATATAAGTAAACCAAGTGTTACGGATAATGGAGAAGCGATCTACTTTGTAGGAGATGACAAAAGAATCTATGTAGTCAATATAAACTGGGAGACGGGAGAAGTTTCGGGTGATGTATTTGATAATCAGACTGTGTGGAGAAATGTCGTTGTTTCAAAAGATGGAAGTAAGTTAGCTATCCTAACAGACCAGACATCCAATGAAATCATTGTCTTTAATATGGTAACTGGTAGTCAACAGTCATTTGAGTTATTTAATCCTACCTTTTCTCAAGATGGTGCAGTAACAGGAGATGTGGATTTCGCGGATTTCATGGAATTTGATTTTACGGGCGAATGGTTGATGTATGATGCGCAGAGTACGATCAGTGGCGGAAGTAATGGAGAAATCTCTTATTGGGACATCGGATTTGTAAATGTATTCAACAATTCCCAAAATAATTTTGCGGATGGGGAGATACAAAAATTATTCAATTTGCTACCTGAGAATACAAGTGTAGGTAACCCTACTTTTAGTAAGAATTCACCATATATTATTGCGTTCGACTTGATCGAAGAAGATGGTTACAGTGTGATGGGTGCTAATATTGAAGCAAACGAGGTAAATACCATTTACGCCAATAACAAATTAGGATATCCAAACTTCAATAATGCGGATGGACAGATTGTCTATGAAACAGGAGGGTTTATTTCCGACAATATCAGTTTATCAGAATTGGAAGACGATAAAATCACAGCTGAATTTGGGACTCATGTGGACATCGTGTCTTCGGAGCGTTTGCCTGTTATTTTCAGTAACGGCGAAAGAGATTTAGTATCAACGGAAGATGAAAACTTCGAAGTAGAGGTCTCTCTTTCACCAAACCCAGTATCAGGTCTATTATTAGTGGAATGGGATTCGTCTTACAAAATGGAAAAAATGGAAATATTCGCGTTGGATGGGAAGCGTGTGCGTTCCTTAGCAGTAGGTGGTTCGTCTACAATGACGATAGATGTTTCAGGGTTCAATTCTGGAGCGTATACATTGATCTTACGAGGAAGTGCGGGTAATGCTGTAAAGCAATTTGTGAAAGAATAGCGGAGGCTTTTTCGAAAACAATTGATGCGCGTTTCTAGGGAATCTTGATTCGAGTAAAATAGGGCAAACATCAAGCATACATTTTACGGAGGACATAGATTAGTTGATGTGAATTAAGGTTCGATTCAACTACTGCGAAAACATAGGTTCGATCTTAAAGGCCTTTGATGGAATCTGTGTGGGCATACTTTAAATCTCGGTAGTTGCGATAATTTATCGAATGGAATTGATAGAAATTTCTATTTAGAATATCGCTTTTTTCTTGCTAAAACGATTAGTTCCCTGGTTGGCTACCCAATCAAAATAACAAGTTTCGGTTTTTCATTTATATCAGCTTAACGTCAACATTTCTGAAATACAGAACTATTTCGTTGTTTGCTACTGCTAAGGCTATACCCCAGCTGTTTCCGCTGTTCGGTTGTTTGATGAGCTAACGCACTTTACTCCGCGAGATCAATACTCATGCCTTGACTTATGCATTTTATATTCAGAAACCAAATGCAGAATTAAAGATATTCACTCCGAATTATGCATGATACCAATTCTGTTTTAGAATTTCGCATATTTTCAAGTTTATAAAAGCAATTACTTCGTTAGAAATACTCATGATAGCTAAGGCTATCCTTGCGTTTTCTGACTTGTACTTGACTTAATAATTCTTGAAAATAAAGTGAAACCTTAAAACAGAATTGGTATTAGATTTTTGTCACGAGAGCATAAATCCAAATTATACAATAGAAAATTTATTACATCTTGAACTTCCTTCGAAATATTCTGCTTCGCTAATTTTTACTCAATCACCATAGCGATACTCTGCCTCATTCATAAAAATGCATATTCCATTAACAGTTCAACTCAAATTGCAAAGTTCTAATAAATAAATTGGGTTGAAATGCAAAGAGAGTGGGAGCTCAACTATTCTTTTGAAGCGCAGGCATGGTCACTATCACAGTGAGATCAAAAAGAACTGGAAGTTCCCATCATAGAAGCAGTATAAGCTCTTATACCAATTCTGTTTTAGAATTTCGCATATTTTCAAGTTTATTAAAAGCAATTACTTCGTTAGAAATACTCATGATAGCTAAGGCTATCCTTGCGTTTTCTGCCTTGTACTTGATTT
>CALBVQ010000170.1 GCA_937969485.1 uncultured Saprospiraceae bacterium
CTCGATGTAATTTCAGCGGCACTCATCTCGGGCTGCATATCATATGTCGCTACTTTAGGAGAGGGGATTAGAATACGTGATTCTCCTTCAAACTCTTTTTCTCTCCCACCTGAAAAGAAGAAGGTTACGTGCGGATATTTCTCGGTCTCCGCAATTCGCAGTTGAGTGAGACCGTGATCTGCAACTACTTCGCCTATAGTCTTTGCTATCTTATCTTTTGTGAAAACTACATTTATGTTTTTGAAAGACTCGTCATATTCAGTCATTGTGAAATACTCCAAGTTAAGCTTCCGCATTTCGTATTCTGAGAAGTCGTTTTGCGTTAATGCATTAGTGATCTGCCTCGGCCGATCAGTTCTAAAGTTGAAAAATAACACTGCATCTTCATCTTTTATTGTCGCGATGGCTGCATTATTTTCTTCAACTAGAATCGGTAAAATAAATTCATCAGTCAGCCCATCATCGTAGGAGGATTGGATTGCTCCGATGGGATTATTCGTTTTTATACCTTCACCCTTGACCATAAGGTCATATGCTTTTTCTATTCGCTCGAATCGATTGTCTCTATCCATCGCATAGTATCGCCCTATTATGCTCGCCACCTTTGCTTTTCCTTCGATTGCTGACAACAACTTTTCTAGATACATTTTTCCACCGTGAGGTGCCGTATCTCTGCCATCCATAAAACAATGAATAAAAATGTCAGTAAGTCCTGCTTCGCTTAACATCTCAACAATTGCAATCGCATGATCAATGTGAGAATGCACACCACCGTCGGACAGTAAGCCCAATAGATGTACAGGCTTGTTTTTATCTTTACAATATCGAATTAACTTTTGTATTTTATCCTGGTTAATAAGCGTCTTATTTCGACAAGCCTTATTGATTCTCACCAATTCCTGATCTACAATTCTACCTGCACCGATATTTAAGTGCCCAACTTCAGAATTTCCCATTTGTCCTTCCGGAAGACCAACTTCTTCGCCGTAAGTCACCAAGGTGTTGTGAGGGTATTTCTCTAAAAGTGAATCATAAAAGGGAGTATTTGCTTGTTGAATAGCATCAACTTCACTATTGTCGCCTAGCCCCCAACCGTCAAGAATGAGTAGGAAAGATTTTTTATGCGTCATGTAATTGATAGATTTGTGATAATAACCTCTACTGAGAACAAGTTAGAAACTAAAAGGATTTAGAATCATTAGTGAAACTTTCACTATACTTTCAAACGTTCTTAAAGTAGCTGTTGTACCAATTTAAGTTTATAAGAGGTAGTTATTACAGCGAAAAACATTTTCGCCTGCTCTTTATAAGGTAGGCAAAATTAAAGAAACAAAGATGAAATATTTATTTTCGGTCATATTAACCGTATTGTTTGTTGGAATGGGTCAAGCCCAAAATATTTCCAGTTACTTCAAAGACATAGCTAATAAGGATATATCTGCGTTGACTACTAAGTTCAGTGATGAGATGGAAGTTTGCGTAAACGATTCACAAGAATTCATGGATAAAGCTGAAGCAATCGCTGCTATCAGAGGGTTTCTTAATGATATTCAGCCTATTTCAGGTAGTGAGTTACATCAAGGAAGTTCGAAGTCCAAAGCCTCTCAGTACAGAGTAGGGCAACTAAAGTCTGCTAAAGGCAATTATCGAGTATTCATTTATCTTGAAGGAGAAGATGCTGATTTCGAAATAGTAGGAGTTTTATTTAATCCTGAGTAGACTATTTACATGGCAACATTTATGAATCCGCCAAATCTTGAAAAGGCTTGATTGTGGAATTTTGCAATGCAATTGCTGTACATTGGGTTTGTGATGATATAAATGTTTTGGCTTCCGCCAAAAGGGAATGGGACTAACTATCTAAATTCTTGATAGAGCAAGATTAGCCGTTCATTCGCTGTAGCCATATGCCCACCAGCTTACGAGGTTGGCGTCTTTGGAGTACTAATACGCTTCGCTCTGCGGGATCGGGCGCTTATTCCACCAATTACTAATACTACTACATTCAAAGGTTTTAATTTATTGGAACAACTCAGCTTTGCCTATCCTCTTCTTTTGGCGGAAGCCAATATAAAAACACATAGCGTTCCCGCATCTAAAATGAAGAGCTCAAAAGCTTAATAGCTTAACAGCTCAAAAACACAACAGCTCAATTTTCCTTTTGGCGGAAGCCCTTTACCCGAATTATGCATTAAGATATCTATTACGAGCTCAAACTGCTTCGATAATGTGAACGTCCAGCTCTTTTGATGCTCACCGTGATGGTAACCACGCCTGCGCTTCAAAAGAACTGTTGAGCTCCCATTCTCTTTGCATTTTAAGCTCTCATGACGAAAACCTAATGCATATTTCGGGTTTGAAAACATCACGTTCCTACACCATAAATTAAGAGTTCAACAAGTTTACTAACGGGCTCAAGAACAAATACCTTAACAGCTTTAAACCAAATTCTTTTTCCTATTTTTGCGAACGTTTGTTCGGAGGGGTGGATAGTATGTGCAACATACCGTATCCATATGTGCCTTCGATATTTTTAAGTTGATTTTAATAGAGAAATATGTATCGATCG
>CALBVQ010000171.1 GCA_937969485.1 uncultured Saprospiraceae bacterium
CTGAGCTTCCAAAGAACGGTTTATACCAATTCTCTTTTTATTTCAACCAAATTTAAGCAGTAGAACTTTGTAGTTCAGCTTGAACTACCAATGAAATATGAGTTTTCATGAATGAGGAACAGCAAGACAATGGTATTTTAGTGAAAATTAGCGAAGCGCTATATTTCGCAGGAAGTTCAAGACGTAATAAATTTTCTTATTCATAATGTGGGTTAAAACAATTTTCATTTCTACCGCATTGCCAATTCCGCACTCCTAGACTACTTGAAGCTCCACATCATTGGTTAAACTTTTTTATTAAATATTAAAAGAAATAGCCTGCAGAATTTTTAGACATAGCAACCGAATCCTACTTATACCAATTCTCTTTTTATTTCAACCAAATTTAAGCAGTAGAACTATGTAGTTCAGCTTGAACTACCAATGAAATATGAGTTTTCATGAATGCTCTCATGACGAAAACCTAATGCATAATGTGGGTTAAAACTTATCTTTCAAGAACGGAGCAGTCACGGATTTCTTCGACTTTAGAATACCCTTGGGAATACCTTGATACACGAGATTTCCACCCCGAACCCCACCTTCCGGTCCAAGATCAATCAGCCAATCTGCTGTCTTTATTACTTCGATATTATGTTCCACTACCAACACAGTATGCCCCTTTTCGATCAGCGCATTAAACGAGGCTAGAAGCTTTACAATATCATGAAAATGCAATCCTGTTGTAGGCTCATCGAATATAAAAAAGACATGATCTCGCTTCATCTCCCGACCTAAATAATAAGCCAATTTCACGCGTTGAGCTTCACCTCCCGACAATGTACTCGACGGTTGACCTAATTTAACATATCCTAATCCAACATTAAAAAGTGGCTCTATTTTCTGCAGGATGTCATGATGACCTTCAAAGAATATCAAGGCCTCCTCTATACTCATGTCAAGCACATCATAAATGTTCTTTTCATTATATCGCACTTCTAGCACCTCATCCTTGAACCTCTTACCCTTGCAATCTTCGCAGAGTAACTTTACATCCGCCAAAAACTGCATTTCTACAGTGATTTCACCATCGCCTTTGCAATTCTCGCATCTTCCACCTTCGACATTGAAAGAGAAATGCTTCGGTTTGTATCCTCTTATCTTCGATAATTGCTGAGCAGTAAATAACTTTCTTATCGCATCAAACGCCTTGACGTAAGTCACTGGATTCGATCTTGAAGACTTTCCAATAGGAGATTGACTCACCATCTCCACCTCTTTGATCAGTGAAAAGTCGCCTTCTATCTCTTTGAATTTTCCGGGTGTCACAGGTAAGGGATCACCTATCTTCATTTTCAAAGCCGGATAGAGAATATGTTTGATCAGGGTCGTTTTTCCAGAGCCTGATACACCAGAAACTACTGAAAATGCATTCAATGGAATTTTTACATCGATGTCCTTGAGATTATGGTGCCTCGCCCCGAATATAGAGATAAAATTATTTGGCTTTCGTACAGATGTTGGAACCTCGATTCCCATTTTTCCCGTCAAATACTGGACAGTAAGCGAATCTGTTTTTTGCTTGATCAGATCTTTGTAAGGGCCACTGAACACCACTTCACCACCATGCAAACCCGCACCCGGGCCTATATCTATGAGGTAATCAGCATTACGTATTACTTCTTCTTCATGTTCCACTACCACAACAGTATTATCAAGATCCCTCAGGCTCTTAAGCACATCTACCAAACGCGCAGTATCTTTTGGGTGTAAACCCACACTCGGTTCATCTAAAATATACAGACTATTAGTCAAGTTACTTCCTAGCAACCTAGTCAGATTTATTCTCTGTGTTTCGCCACCACTCAGAGTCGAAGACAATCGATCAAGTGTAAGGTAACCCAAACCTACATCTTCCATTATCCGTAACCGCGACTCAATTTCATACAAAATACGTTCCGCCACCTCTCGGTCATAATCAGAAATATCCAAGGATTTAAACCACGGCCCTAACTCGTCAATTGGCTTAAACACCAATTCCATTATATGCTGGCCAGCAATTTTAATGTTTTTCGTTTCTTCTCTCAACCTACCGCCTCCGCACTCTGGACAAGTAGTCCTACCTCGATATCTAGCTAGAATAACACGGTTCTGTATTTTGTAGGTCTTCTTACGTAGTTCCTCAAAATACCCATTAATACCTGTAAAATATCGATTCCCCTCCCATACTAATTTATACTGAGCATCTGTCAATTCCTTGATTGGCCGATGAATGGGAATGCCAACAGATTCTGAAGCCGCGATCAGCTTTCGCAAATAGGTCTTAGACTTTTCACCGGTCCAACATAAGATCGCTCCATCGTAAATTGACTTATTTTCGTCGGGCATTACTTTTCTGCGATCAATTCCCAACACTTTTCCATATCCTTCACAAGTAGGACAATCTCCGAATGGATTGTTAAAATTAAAAAGCTGATGAGACGGTTCCAAGAACTCTATCCCATCTAGTTCGAAGCGATTATTGAATTCCTTGTAGTCCCCTTTATGGATTTGGACTCGCACATTTCCTTGACTTTCGGAAAATGCTGTAAGTACTGAGTCTGCCATTCTCATCCGATTTTCCTCTTCATCACTAACTGAAAATCTATCAATTAAAATGAAGACATCATTCGTTTTCTCCACCTTCTTTTTCAGCCATTTCTCTTCACTGCCGTCGACCAGCTCTTCTAAGTAATAGGTCTCTTCTCCTTTCACGACTCTATTGTAACCCTTCTGCATGAGTTGTTGCAGTTCCTGCTCAACAGTTCGCTCTTTGTATGCTTGTGAAATAGGTGCTAAAAGAATAACTCTCGTTCCAGCCTCTAGTGAGAGTATATAATTAATTACATCTTGAACTTCATGTTTAGTAACTAATTCTCCTGAAACTGGGCTGTAGGTTTTGCCAATTCTGGCATACATCAACCTCAAGTAATCATAAATTTCCGTGAGTGATCCTACTGTTGATCTAGTGTTACTTGAAGTCGACGTTTTCTGTTCTATTGCAATAGCCGGACTAATTCCTTTTATGAAATCAACGTCGGGCTTTTTCATTCTATTAAGAAACTGTCTAGCGTATGAAGAAAGAGACTCCACGTATCTGCGTTGTCCTTCAGCATACAGTGTATCAATAATGAGAGAAGATTTCCCCGAGCCCGACAAGCCTGTGACAACAACGAGTTGATCTTTGGGAATGTGCAATTCGATATTCTTCAGATTGTTGGAACGAGCGCCCTTGATGTGAATTTCTTTATTGAATTGCTTAATTTCTTCTTCGGAAAAACTAAGGTTGGAGAAAGTCTGTTTGATCATAAATTAGTAACACTAATGAGGATGCGAAGTTTAGTAAAAAAAAACTAAGTGACAATAATAAACACATAAAGATTGAACAAAAAGTGTAATAATAAACTTTGAAAAAGAAAAGATAAGTATGAGTAACAAGGTAGCGTATATAACTGGTGGGACAAAAGGAATAGGAAAAGGGGTTGCAGAGAAGATGCTTGAGGCTGGCTATAAGGTGGCCATAAGTGGTCGGACTAAGTCGAGTGTTGATGTTGTGGCAAAGGAATTATCCGAGAAATATCAAGGCGAAGTGCTATCGATTGAGAGCAATGTAAGGAGCATTGCTTCAGAAAAAGAGGCAATAAAGCAGATTAATGAAAAGTGGGGAAGACTTGATTGTGTGGTTGCAAATGCGGGAGTTGGTCATTTTGCACCTATCACAGAGATGACTGATGAGCAATGGCATGATACAATCGACATCAACCTAACTGGTGTTTTCCATACAACGAAGGCAAGCATGGATTCTCTTATTTCGAATGAAGGATATCTCATTACTATTGCTAGTCTTGCTGGGACCAACTTCTTTCCGAAAGGAGCTGCTTACAACGCGAGCAAATTTGGTTTAGTGGGATTCAGTCAAGCAGTAATGATGGATGTGAGAGACAAAGGGGTAAAGGTTTCGACGATTATGCCTGGGTCAGTGGCAACCAACTTCAATGGGAATATAGTGGATGAAAAAGATGCTTGGAAAATCCAACCGGAAGATATTGGGCAGTTAGTCGTAGATCTATTAAAGATGGATCCTAGAACACTACCTAGTAAGGTGGAGGTACGCCCTTCGATTCCGGGAGGCAAAAAATAATATATAATACCAATTTTTGGTTGTTGTACAGCTTGAATTTTGCAATGGTGTATAGAATTGTGAAATAAAAGAGAAATTCGAGGAAGCGAATCACGGGAGCGGGAGGGCGTTAATAGAGCTGAACGCTCCCATTATCCACCTCTTTTTAGTCCTGGTCTGATATTCCCTTTATTTGGGGGTTACCCCCAAAAAGAAAAGGCTGCCTAGTTGATTTTAGACAGCCTCTTTTTAATTTTTTAGTAATTTCCTACATATCGGAAAGTAACCTAACTATCCATAGGATAAAGAAAACACTGGAGGCCAAAGCCAACAATATAAAAAGTAGATAGAAAATTAGGAAAGCGACCAATGCAGCCTCTGTAGTAGCAGTGAAAGCAATTACATAAGCTAGGACCAGTGAAAGAAGAGATCCGATAGTGCTTAAAATATACGACCACATGAATGTTTTAGTCCAGTCACGTCCATTTTTCTTTGAAGATTTCTTCTTTTTCTTCTTCTTTTTCTTCTTCTTTAAGTCATGATCAAGTTCTGTACCTGTAATACCAGCAACAGCATCATCTCCAACCTCTAATGTTTCCTCAACATTTTCAATGGTAACTGTTTGAACTGCTTGAAGTTCATGAGTCATGCCGAAAGACAAGACTAGAAGTAACAGTAATAATAATTTTTTCATAAGTTCAGTTTATTTTTTTATGGTGCTTAAAGGTACTAATAATGTATGTCTTATCTAATTTTCTCAAAAATTAATGGGAGAGGTTGTACATAATATCTAACGAGTTTTATAGCATGCTGCTGCCTTTGCACAAAAAAAGAGGGCTAAATTCTACGACTTGGTTTTCTCAATCCTAAATAAGGAGATAGTAGTCATGATTACGAATAGAATCAAAATAAAAGCCCAAGCGATCCTAAGGTTAAATACATCTGCCAACAAACCTATTATGGGAGGCCCCAAAATAAATCCACTGTAGCCAATAGTGGTCACAGCACTGATTCCCACTCCAGCTTTAACCCCAGGAATATTTCCTGCCATGCTATAAACTATAGGCACCACCGTTGACAAACCAAGTCCTACAGCACCTAGCGAAAGGACAATCACAACAGGGAACGGGAAGATCAACGCCACGATTAATCCAATACTGGACACTACACCTCCGTAGGAGATGAGCTTCTTATCACCAAAAGTTTGTCGGGCGTTATCACCCAAAAACCGTCCTGCTGCCATACAACCTGAGAAAGAGAACAATGCAAATGGAGCGATATAGTCCGTAGCTCCTCCCACGTTAATCATGTAATTAGCTGTCCATTCAGTCATAGCCCCTTCACCTAGCATACAACAAAAAGCAACTAAGCCAAAAATAACAATCGGCCCCTTTGGGAAGTAAAAAGTCTTCGAATCTAAAGCCTCAACTTCCTCGACAGAATCGTCATTAATCAGGTACCTTTGGAAATATAGAATGATTATTATTGCAAGTACACTCAAGCTAGAAAGATGTACAAAAAGAGAAATTTCTAGTTTTTCAATAACCGTGACAGATAGAGCGCCTGCCATCATTCCCACACTAAATAAGGCATGAAAAAAGCTCATTATCGGTTTGCTGTAACGTTTCTCAATTTCTACAGCTTGTCCATTCATACTTACATCCATTGCTCCTACTGAAGCTCCCATGAAGAAAAATGCCGCAATCATCCACATGTAACTGGGACTTAATGTAAATAGTGGCATGCTCATGAAGAAGCAAATCGCACCGACGATCATTACCCATCTACTTCCGTATTTATTGATCAAATAACCAGTCAATGGCATTGCAACAACCAATCCTAGCGAAGAACTAAGTAGAACAAAACCCAGTTGCTTGAAAGACAAAGAAAATGTTTCTTGGATCAATGGAGTTCGGGCAGCCCACGAAACATACAGGAAGCCGTTTAAAAAAAATACTAGGTTTATCGTCAGACGAGAAAGGAAATGTGGGTTACGGTTTTCTGCACTCATTTTGATTCTTGAACAAAAATTCATGTAAAGGTAAAAATTACTTTGGATCAATTAAGGGACTGCATTTTTATGGCGATGTCAAATAAACCACACAATAGAGTTTTTGTAACAAAAAAATTTTAAAATGTCATTCCACTGGAAGACAGTTCTGCGGTAAGCTTTTACTGCAAAGATATTAGGAGAGTCTGCCATATCCTTTGGCCTATGTATTAACGGCCATTGAGTAATATCAAACTCTAGTTAGGTCATAAATTTTGTAATACGTTAGTTGGACTTTATACACAACAAATTCATCATGAACAAATTTCCAAGCTAAGAATGCATTAAGATATCTGTTACGAACTCTAACTACAACGATGATGGCAATGTCCAGCTCTTTTGATGGATACAGTAATGATGACCACATCAGCGGTTCAAAAGAACTCTTAAACTCGCATTCTTTTTGTATTTTAATTCAATTTATGCCTTATACCAATTCTGTTTTAGAACTTTGTAATGAGGCCTACTCCAAAAGAAAAAAAGGGCCCTGAACTTAATCAGGAACCCTTAAGAATTAAAAACTTAATTCTACTCAATCAAAACCCTACTTATACCAAACTTTCAAACAAACTCTCTTATGAGATATTTATGTTAATTGGCCCTTTGTCTACGGCCTCTTCTTTTTTAGCGATTGAAACTTTCAGAATTCCATCCTCATACTTAGCGCTGATTTTATTAATATCAGCAGTAGTAGGAATTGTGAAACTTCTTTTGAAAGATTCGTAGTTGAACTCTCTTCTTGTGAAAGTATCTGAATTTTCTTCTTCGCCAGCAGCTTCAGCTTTCTGTGCTGTAATAACCAATTTATTATCTTCGACCATCATTTTGATAGCATCCTTGGGTACTCCAGGAACAGCAAGCTCAAGCATATGTGTTTCTTTGTCTTCTGAAATGTTAACTGCTGGTTTTCCAGAACTAAAGCTTACTCCAAAAACATCACTTAGTGAGTGATTTAAAAATTGATCAATTGCACTATTTATTGGATTATTATATGTGTTCATGTCTTAATTATTTTAGTTTGTTGTTCTTTAAAAATATTAATTGCCGTTTCACTTGTAATAGGTGAAACAAAGGTTTATTGAAATTTACAGGATACTAATTTCCTTAGTTATTTTCTCTTTCAGAGGAAGAGAAATCTTCAAAACACCGAGATCGTAACTAGCAGAAATCAGGTCTAGATTGATATCTTGAGGTAGGGTAAATTTCTTTTCGAAAGAAGAGAAGTCAAATTCTCTAGAAACATACTTCACTTCAGAGTTGACCTCTTTATTTAATTTTACGACCAATTTCCCATCCTCCATATTGATAGCAAAATCATCTTTTGAGAAACCTGGTGCGGCAAATTCCAATGTAAATCCATCTTTAGACTTGAGCACATTGTAGGCTATATTTTTATTTACCACTGGTTTAAGAGCACGTTTTCTAGGTGCATTAAAAAAAGGATCTAGCATGAAGTGTGTTGGAACATTTTTATTTAGAGTAATCATAATTTATATATTTTGGGCAGTTACCCGGTTAATTAATATACTCCTCTATGGTCAAATCTTGTACCAATGAAAATAAACTGACAAAGCTTCGCTAAAAGGCAAAAATTGACTGTCAATATGGCAAAATATGTAATATTTTATAGACATTATGTCAGTTTGGCTTTGTAATAGACTTGGTTAGAAGATGAAATCAAAGAATATGGCGATTGATGATGGGCACAATAGCAAAACAATAAGCTCTACAAAAAAAGCTTCACTAAAATCTGATAATGAGCGACTTATGATTCTCGTAAGACAAAAAAAATAAAAAACTAATCCAACCGCCTGCATCAAAACAAATACTCGATAAAAATTCCTTA
>CALBVQ010000172.1 GCA_937969485.1 uncultured Saprospiraceae bacterium
AGCATCAAAAGAGCTGGACGTTCCCATTATCGAAGCAGTTTCAGCTCGTAGTAGATATCTTAATGCATATTTCGGGTTTAATCAAGTACAAGGCAGAAAACGCAAGGATAGCCTTAGCTATCATGAGTATTTCTAACGAAGTAATTGCTTTTATAAACTTGAAAATATGCGAAATTCTAAAACAGAATTGGTATAAGTATAGATTTAGTGCACCGCTCGAAAGATGGTGGGCGGCGATCTAGTACATATGGCGAATGGATTAACGATCTCTCAAAGAACCAGAATATAGCAAGGTTCTAGGTTAGAGAACGGGAAAGGTCGACGGGCAAACTAGCGACGAAAATTAATGAATTTGCACAATTTTAACTGAAATCTTAAAGCAGAATTGGTATAAATTAATATTTGGTAACCACCTTTTTGATCGAATAGAATTTATCAAATAGGTGTAATCCCATTCTGTTATTCTTGTGAGAGGAACTTGCAGCGCTTGTCACGAAACGAAGTGGAGTGATGAGGCAACTGCCGAAACGCGGAAAACTCCGCCCCAGTGGCCTCATTTTTTTTGAGGACAGTGGGACTCACCCTCTAAATAATTGACAAGACATTAACTTTTTTGTCTCGATTCCTTGAACTCGAAATATGTATTAGGAAATCTTTTACAAGCTCTCATGATGATTTTTTCTTGTTCTATAATCCCATAAGCTTGCGGAGTGCTTCTTTATCAACAGCCTCGCCTGCAAAATCATCAAATGCTTTTTCGGTAACTTCTATGATATGAGATTGAATAAATGGAGCTCCTTCTTTTGCTCCTTGCTCTGGTGATTTAATACAGCACTCCCATTCCATTACTGCCCAGGACTCATAACCATATTTGCTTAGCTTCGTAAAAATGGATTTGAAATCAACCTGTCCATCGCCAAGTGAGCGGAATCGACCTGGTCTATCTTTCCACTCTTGATATCCGCCATAAACGCCACTTTTCCCTGTAGGGTTAAATTCTGCATCTTTTACATGAAAGGCTTTAATCCGCTCATGATAGAAGTCAATAAAACTGACATAGTCTAGCTGTTGAAGAACAAAGTGAGAGGGATCGTACAATATATTGCATCGTTTGTGATTGTCAACTGCAGCTAGAAATCTCTCGAATGAGACCCCATCGTGTAGATCTTCTCCTGGATGAATTTCGTAGGCTAAGTCTACATCGCATGAATCGAAATGGTCCAAGATCGGCATCCATCGATTCGCAAGTTCTTTAAAAGCTTCATCAACTAAGCCAGCTGGTCTCTGTGGCCAAGCATAAAAGAACGGCCATATAAATGCTCCACTAAACGTGGCATGTGCTTTCAAACCTAAATGCATGCTGGCAGTTCCGGCCTTCTTAACTTGATCTACCGCCCACTGCTGCCTTGCTTTGGGATTATTGCGAACTTCATGCGGTGCAAAGACATCAAAACCTGAATCGAAAGCAGGATGCACAGCGACCAATTGACCTTGTAAGTGTGTTGATAATTCCGTGATTTCTAAACCATAAGAATTCACTGTTCCTTTGAGTTCATCACAATAGGTTTTACTTTCAGCAGCTTTATCTAAGTCAATTAATCTGGACTCCCAAGACGGAATTTGTACTCCCTTGTATCCTAGATCTGCCGCCCATTTACATATACTGTCTAGTGAATTAAATGGAGTCTCGTCACCCATAAACTGAGCTAGAAAAATTGCTGGTCCTTTGATCGTTTTCATATTAAGCTTTGTATAAATTATTTAAATCCAAGATGAATTCCTCCACAGTTACTAAAGTTCCAGTCTTGGAGTCTATAGGAAAAATATCCATGATCCATCCATTATCTTCAATCACATCAAGTATCACCTCCATTGTGTCAATATCGTGCAATTTCACCTTGTAGCCCTCCCAGTTTCCTCGTGCATTTTTTGCAGCCATCTCTTCTGTTGGCCAAAACGAAATTACCGTCTGGCCCTCAAATTCTGATATTGCGTATGTATTTTCTTCCTCTACTAATGCAAAAATTGCGTTGTGCTTTATCAAACTATCCAGTGTAAAAGCGTAACGCTTTTCTGGTAGTGATTTTTCTATTTTTTTTGAACTCATCTATTGCTTTTTGATTCCATAAAATCTTCTAAAATTACCCCAGCTTAGCTTATTGTCGTAGTATCTGTATAATTCTAAAAATACTTCGTTACCTGTCAATTCGTAAAGATGTAAGAACTGCCCCACATATAGTCCTTGGTATTCAATATTACTAAATTTCCACTGGAATTTATTATGAACTAGATATTCTTCATATTGGTAACTACTCAATTCTGCTATTAATGAACGCAACCAATTTTCAGTGTGGAATTTGTACTCGTCTTTGAAAGTGAGTTGATACAATTCGCCAGCTGCTATAATTGCAAAGATATGACCTGATAGGACGAGAGCAGTTGGATTACTTTTATACTCCTCAACCCATTCCAATCCACTTTTTGTGACTGTCAAGCAGTGGTCTTCTGACGTACAAGCATTGAAATATTTTTGTGCAGTTGATAGATAAGCTTCGTCTTTTGTTAGGGAGTATATACGAAGGAAGAATGAACTTGCAATTGCTTGGGTAATTCCTGAAGTCCATGGGGCTTTAAGCCCAAAAATTGAGTAGTCAAAGCCATGTTCTAGCAGCATTGCGTTGCCTGTTTCAGTTGAATTTTCTATGGTAAAATTCGCGATGTTTTCTAAAATTTTCAGATCAAAAGCTGGCGTATTGAATGTCGTATTTATGTATACAAGACCAAAATACAACGGAATTAAAGGAACCCTCTGGCTATCTTTCAAGCCGATAGGAAATTCATTTTTGAATTCATAGTTAGTACTGAAAATGTCAGTTGAATCGAAGAAGAAATAGGTTTTGTAAAAGAGATCAAATTCTGGAAAACTAAGGGCACTCTGGTTATACTTGCTTTTCAGTAGATCACTTCTTTCTCTTTGCTCTTGAATATATTGATCAGTATTTCTAAGACGGAGGAATTTTCTGTTAGCCAGTTTTAGTTTGACAGTATTGAAGTAATATGTAAGGTCTTTCCGTCTCATTTTTTATATTGGGAGTTCCAAATGTACAAAAATGCGTCTTCTATTTATACCAAGTTGGTTTCCTTCGGAGAAGGATCTCTATGCTGGAAGCTTTATAAAGCAGCTCGCTTTGGATCTAGCAGAAAAGGAAGTGGAAATCGTAGTCTTGAACTTTGCGTATGGATTTAGGAGGGCGGACACTGAAATACAAAGAGAAATTATTAACAGGAGCCTCACGGTTTATCACTTCTTTGGCTTCCAGCTTCCAAAGGCCAATAAGATGTTACAAAACCTCTGGGTTACCCGATGTTTCAAGGCATTTCAGGCACTGTCCATTCAAGATTCTTTTCAGCTTGTTCATTCTCACGATTATGTTGGCTCATTCCTAGGACAGTATTTTTCTGAACAGCTTAATATTGACCACATTGCCACCATGCATCATTCAGATTTTATTGAAAAGGCAATTCCGCCGTGGAGAGTAAAATTGCTACAAAAGATGTTTGATAATAGTAAGTATATTTCAGCGCCTTCCAAAGCACTAGAAAAGAGTATCGAGGAAGAATATGGCTGCCAGGTCAATGTTGTGCCTCATTACGTCCATTGGGAAACAAAACGCAAAAAGAGTTTACCTACGAGACCATCGAAAGCAATTGCAGTGACTTCCTTGGAAAAGGTTAAAGGTAATGCTGGGTTAATCGAGTATTGCCGCACAACTTCGATCCATGTTGATATCTATGGCGATATCGAGAAAAGCCTGTTAGATAAGTTAGGTGATGGGATCAATTATTGCGGTAAACTGCCTCATGAAAAACTACTAGAAAGATATCATGAGTATGATTTCTTTATTTCGTACAGTAAAGTGGAGACTTTTGGGCTCGC
This sequence comes from uncultured Saprospiraceae bacterium, assembly GCA_937969485.1. Lineage (GTDB taxonomy): Bacteria > Bacteroidota > Bacteroidia > Chitinophagales > Saprospiraceae > JAHDFB01. The sequence continues at coordinate 3,938 of CALBVQ010000172.1, forward strand.
TGCATTAGAGGCAATGTCTGTTGGGTTGCCAATATTGATTAGAAATAAGCAAGGCGCGAGAGACTTAGTGACAGCCGAGACAGGTATGTTTATAGAGGATGGTGGCTCCTTTGAGATGTTTACAGAATTTTATGAAAAGTACGATCCCGAGTTAATTATCAAGCATGTTACATCAACGTTTTCGAAAGAAAAAGTACTTGAAAAATATATGAAAATCTATAGATTGGTTCTGGATTAAATCCTATCAATTTCGAAGAATCTATTTAGAAAATAAACTTGCCATGCCGTAAATTCCCCCACCGTGCTACTTTTGAATTTTTTGTTCCATGGTAAATCTGGAAATTTACTCTTTAACTTACCAAGTTCTTCATCGAAGTTAAAAAAATCATTCTTCAATAAAATTTCTTCAGGAGTATCGAATGCAAGTTTGTTCATTCGATTAAATATCGAGCTTGGTAGTTCTTGTTTGAAAGTCTGATAGAGCGCGCCCTTTAGCCTAGCAAGCTTAAATTTGAATGAATTTTTGGAATTATACATTCCTTCTACAAGTCTAAAATCTAAGTATGGTAACCTTGATTCTACACTATGAGCCATGCTATTACGATCTTCATAATGCAGTAGATCACGCAGTCCCTTGTTGAATAACAAATACTTTGTGTAGCTTTTGCTTGAAAATACCTTATCAGTGGAATCATCTTTGAAAACGAAAATTGGCTCAGTCGCTTTCTTTTTATTTTTCAACAAAATTCGAAATTGCTCAATTGCATTTCCCAGGTTCAATAGCATCTTGCTTTTAGGAATATAGCTAAAGAATCGCGGATACCCACCGAATATTTCATCCGCTCCTTGACCGCTAAGGGTCAGTTTTTCTTTATTATAACTAGCCAATTTATACAGGATGAATTGAGCAACTACGCTAAGTGATGCGGGCGGTTCATCCTGATAGTATATACATTCATCAATCAGTTTTTTCAGCTGTTCCGGCAAAGAGACTTGATTGTTTTTGTGAGGATATTTTTTAAGAAAGTCACTGATAAATGGAGACTCATCCATAGATGGGTCTCGAGATTCTATAAAGGAGTAACTGGAAATCTTCGTGGTATGTTGTAAAGCACCTATTGTCAAGATGGAGCTATCTACTCCTCCACTGAGTAATACTCCCGGATTCATATCAGCTCTCAATCGCTTCTCGATAGAATCAGCCATTAATTCTTGTAGTGAGTCGTAATCTTTCACTCCGCTTGTTGTAGAATCTTCTATGTTGTAGTATCGATATAATTTTTTGCTAAAGGCATTCACATCAAATAGCATATACGTACCCCCTTCTAGCTGAAATACCTCATTGTAAAAAGTCTTGTAATCAAAATTCTTGAAGCCACCATTGTTGAGATATTCTACAATTCGTTTTTTGTTGTAGCTTAAGGAAACAAGATCGATGTGCTTAAATTGTTTCAATTCGGAGGCAATCAGAAATTCAGTCTTGCTGTGATAGTAGTACAAGGGCTTGATTGCATATCGATCTCGGGCCGCAAAAAGAGTATTCGAGTCACTATCATAAATCGCAAATGCCCACATCCCATTAAACTTGTCTAGACATTTAGGGCCATATTCTTCATAGGCATGAAGAATAACTTCAGTGTCAGATTCCGTTATAAACGTATGACCTAGCTCAATGAGTTCTTGCTTAATTTCTATAAAATTATAGATAGCTCCATTGAATGTTATTGTATAGTTCTTATAGCAAAATGGTTGATTTGATCTTTCAATACCGTCGATGATAGATAGTCGATTGTTTGCGAAAATTAAATTGTTGTCAATTTGTGTGATGGATTGATTGTCTGGTCCTCGATGGATGATACAATCCATGAATGGTTTCATTGATTGTATTTCTAAGACAGAGTTTTTTGAAGCGTAAACACCAATTCCGCACATTAATATAATTTTAAAGTAAAGATACTACTTAATCTATTCTGTGTGGCTTCGCTTTAGGTAGAATCGATGAAAGAATCTTAGCCTTATTACCCTCTCCGTTAATAGGCTTGAAATTGTAATTCTAAATATTTTACTGGCGTTAAAGGTTTTTAATTTTCATGAGTAGGAACGATTACTAAATACGTAGTTGGTCATAGCCATGCCAAGGCATCTGCACAGAAATTTCTAGATATGAAAAAAGAAATACTTCAACTAATTATGACTGTGATCAGCAACTATTTACGTTGCGCTATTTAACCTGATCTCAGGTTAATGTGTTTTAGAATTAAATACCAAAAATTCGAGAAATTCCAAATAATGTGATCTGTATTGTGCTCATGTTTTTGAAAAATAAGAACAATATTTTGCTGAGTATTACTTCTGTAAATTTACCTCTTACTTTGGTAATGTATGTAGGGAAGACACTTGCACCATATTATGTGATTGTATCGTGCAACAAAAGCGATTTTTATTATATTGCACGCTTTAATCTAATTTCAAAAAATACAAACAAATTTTATGAAGAAATCTATACTATTCGGATTTTTCTTTTGTTTTACTTTCGCTGCATTTTCACAGTCGCAGAGAACTGTACTACTAGAAGAATTTACACAGGCATCATGTCCGCCTTGTGAAACTACTACTCCAGCATTAAACGCGATTGTTGCAGCAAACGCGGATAAAATTGTTCAAGTAAGATACCAAACTTCTTGGCCAGGTGTTGACCCAATGAATGCTGATAACCCAGGTGAGGTTCAAACAAGAGTTGACTACTATGGAGTTACAGGAGTACCAAATTTAAGACATGACGGTACAGATACTGGATCTCCAGGAACTATTACTCAGGCTCAAATTGACGGAGCATATGACAAAAGTTCTCCAGTTCTAATCGAAGTAGAGCACACAATTAGTGACGATCTTGCCACGATGGATGTTACTGTAAGAATCATCAATGAAGGAACAGATGCATTCGAAGATCCTAGTGATAAATTAAGAGTTGTTCTTATTGAAGAAGAAATCAATTGGCCAACACCTCCAGGTTCTACTAGTTTGGTTGATTTCGAAGCTGTAATGAAGACTTTCTTTACTACACCTGAAGGAATTGATATTCCTGAAATAGCTGCTGGTGAAATGTGGGAGATGACATGGACTGGCCTTGAGGTTCCAAGTGTAATTTACAATTACAACAAATTGGCAGTTGTTGCATTTTTACAAAATGACGCTACTACTGAGGTACATAATGCTGCTCAATCAGAAACTATTTTACTTGAAGGGTATGCTGATTTAGGAATCGCTAGTGCTTCTGCAAATACTTCATCTAATTTATGTGATTATGCATTTGATGGTGAGGTGACAATTTCTAATGAAGGCGGCTCTGAAGTTACTGCATATGATGTAATTCTTAATATCAATGAAGTAGAACAACAAACAATAAATGTAACTGATGTTTTGGCTGCAGGTGCATCTAATACAGTAATGTTTGAAACATTAACATTGGATCCTGGTACCTCTATTGTTACTTTTGAAGTTGTTGCAATTGGTGGTGATATCGCTACTTTAAACAACACTAGTTCTCCAGTGACTGTTGGAAAAGCAGGAGCTGCCTCTAGTCTTGTGCAAGAAGATTTTGAATCAGACGCCATCGGTTCTCTTCCTGCCAATGCAATTGTTGATTTACCTGCCGTTCCTAATAATGGTGTTATTGCAAATGCTGCATTCGTAGGTGGTTCTAGCCCAATAGGTGGTTTCGGAGAATCTGATCAAGCAATTTTTGTTAACCTTTGGAATTGGAATCCTGCAAGTTTTGATGCTACAGGTGAGATCGTGATTGCAAGTCAATTTATCGTGCCTAGCGTATCTTCTTTGACATTTGATTATGCATTTACAAACTGGGGAGGATCTAATGATCGTTTACAAGCACAAATCTCTACTGATTGTGGAGTAACATATACTGATCTTTTCAATGAGTCTGGTGCTGCTTTAGCTACTGCGCCACCATTAAATCAAAATAATGCTTTCTTTGTTCCTACTGCTGATCAGTGGAGTAATGAGCAATTTGATTTATCCGCTTATGAAGGAGAAGAAGTTCTTATCAGATTCTTTATCACATCGGCTTGGGGAGATATGATGTATATCGATAATGTTAACTTATCAAATGTTGTAAATGTTGATGACATAACAACTACAGAGAAACTTGAGGTATACCCTAACCCTGCGTCTCAAGATGTAAATATTGAGCTTTCAATTGATGAGCCTGCTTTAGTTTCAGTGAAAGTTTTAGATCTACTTGGTAGAACTATTTTTGCTGAAAACGTTAGTTCGAATAAGGTAAGTGAAGTAAATCACACAATCAATGTGTCAAACTATGAAAGTGGATCTTACTTACTTTATATTACTGCTGGCGATAGAGTAATCGTTCGTAACATTAGTGTTGTTAATTAATACATCAACACTGACCATAATATAAAAAAGGGGAATAAGTTGAAAAACTTGTTCCCCTTTTCTGTGGTGTCAAATTAGATCGCCTTTTTTGGTCTCAAAAATCTTGAAGAACCTCAAAAATTTCATCTAATTCATCATAGGATTTGAACCCTACTTTTTCTTCTGGACTCCCATGAACATTGAAACCAGTCAAATTTGATTCGAGTAATTCTTCCGTACTAATTTGCTGATTAATAATGTCATAGTATAGTTCGATACGGGATGTTGAGCCTACTATTGCAGAAATCTCACTTATACTTTTTTCCGAATGAATAATTGCTTTTTCTGTGGAATCTAGTGCCAAATAGTCTTCAAGCTCATTTTCTTCAAGGGTGTAGATTACAGGTATGTCAAGGCTAGCAATTAATGATCGTTTACTAAAAGGGATACACAATCCTTGACAGTTCAGATCAACCAAGTATTTCTCAGCTTGTCCGTATAGTTCATCTGACAATTCTAAGTAGTATTCTGGTCCCTCCACCCAACTTTGGAATGTTCCAATTTCTTGAGGATTGAGATAATTAGGTGAATGCGGATCAATGGAGAAAATAAAGGCATCTACCATCCATCCTGCAAAATATCTTGCATCTGTAAGATTATTAATAGAACTAGCTATGACTTTCTTCTTAAGCATTATCTGTACGTTTATTGAGTATGTTTATTACTGGGTTAGCATACATTAATAAGAAGTTAGTTCTTAAGATCTCATCTGCTCCTCCTAAACTCTTTTCCATCCTAATTTCGAAATTTTTATATTCTTCAGATGTGTAATTCTCGGAAAATGCTGTATTTCCTTTATACATGTCGTATGCAATGTAATTGGTTGGATGTAGTTTGTATTGTTGTTGTATGCAATTGGTAATTTTTTGGGCGAAAGCCCTTATTCCTTTATTAGCAGGAACATCGGCTTTTTTCAGCTCCATAAGGTAGTCTTTCAACGGCTGCCCACAAGTGATATGGACATTTTTCTTATATCCCAAGACGCCCTTCATGATGTTATTGAAATCTTCATTCTTGGTCTTTGTGTATTTTTTTCCATTCAGCGCTGCTAAGATCGCTGGCATCTTCATGTAATCGGTAGGATCATATTCATATGAAATAGTCACGGGGACAATATTCAAGTCAATTAGGTAGTCATAAACATTGACTGTTTTCGGCCTTGCCATTGCAAGCATCTTGATTACTCCAGGGTGTGTTGTGTCGTTACCATCTTTCGTCCTACCCTCTCGTTGAGCGACCCATACAGAGTGCTTTCGATCTAAAAGATGTCGTATGAATTCTGATAATTCTTTCGATTTTTCTAGCATCTCACGTGGAGGTAGGGACCTACTTACCAAGAAATTTCTATTGATTTTCGCAAAATCCATCAGAAAATCAGTCCCCACCAAGTTGTCTCCTATTGCTGAAGCCATCATCTGCATATCTTTCTCCAGAAGAATAAGATTCGTTAAGGAGGTGTCTAACACAATGTCCCTATGATTCGAAATGTACAGATAAGGTTTGTCTTTGTCAAGGTCCTTGAAACCGCGGGTCGTTAGAGATTCAGTCGTTTCCTTCAGAACTCTTTTCAATGCTGGATAAACAATATCCTTGTGAAACGAATATGTAGAATGTACATTTTGAAGTTTTTCCAAGTAGTAGGCTTCATTCTTTTCAGGGAAGGCATAATCTAGTAAAGCCAGCATCATGGGGTGCTTAGCGTTTCTAAGTAAGGCTTGATTCACCTCATTATCGTGGTATGGTCGTATTGATTCGTATTTCATAAATTGTCCGCAAAGGTAGCTTATTTAATCCTCTGTTGATCTTGAACTACATACTTATTCAAAGATTTTATCGCGTATTTTTTCCATTTCAATTGCAGTACTAGGCTGTCTCCTCATGTTCACCAAGCACTGGTTTATTCTATCCATATGCTCTTCTTCCATCAATGCGTCTCGTATGTTCAAACAAGCTTTTTCGTAGGTCTCTAGGATTATGTTTCTCAGTGGATCAGTGAGAATCCAATGTTTCTTCACATATTCAGTGGCACATTCAACATTGAAAAGGAAAACATCACCTAGCTCATAGGTAAAGCTTTTCTGTCTTTCTAAGTTTCTCAGAATTGCCCTTATTTTGCTAATTCTCGGTTTTCTTGGTCTTCTTAGCGATCTTGTTGCGTACTTCGATTCGATGTCTTTCTTGATGTTGTCATAAACCCGCTTCCTATCTTTTTCAGAACCCAACTCCATCACATAGAATTGCTTAACATCTGGAGAATAAGTGTAAAGAGTCTCTAACTCAACTAAGAGCTCTTCCTCGGTTAAAGACCTGATATATTTAGTGAATTTGGATTTTTGCATAATGTAAAAATACCAATAAAAAAAGGAGAATCACAATCGTGATTCTCCTTTTCTATAGTAACTTGGAAGACTAATTACTTTTTAAGTAAGTCTCTAATTTCTGCGAGCAAATCTTCTTGCGAAGGTCCAGCTGGAGCTTCTTCTGCTTTCTTCTTTGTCTTATTGTATACTTTAACAATCATGAACATTACGAATCCAACAAGGATTAAATTAACAATAGTGTTAACCCACTTACCCCACATGATAGCATTTTCTGCTGTGACAGTTCCATCAGCATTGATAGTTTCTGGAGAAAGTACTGTTTTAATATCGTCGAAGTTTACTCCACCCACAAGATGGCCAACAACTGGCATAACGATATCTGCAACAAATGTGTTGATTACTAAACCGATCGCGGTCGCTAGTATTACTGCAACAGCAAAATCTATCACATTTCCTGTGATAATAAAGTCTCTAAATTCTTTTAGCATAATTATATTAGTTTTGTTATAGGATAAATATATAGAAATAACTCCCATGTGTTTCTATAATGTGCTATTTTTATATGTTTAAGGTTCAAAATTTAACATTATGTACGATATTTTACTTCATACCCACTCCATTCTTCGTTGGATAGTTCTAGTTCTGTTGATTGCAACCGTCATCTTTAGCCTCAAGAATTGGCTCAGTAAAACTAATCTTTGGCAAAGCCCAGCAACTAAAATTTTCACCTTTAATACCATCTTTCTGCATGTCCAGCTAGTACTTGGTTTTATCCTTTTCTTCATCAGCCCTAAGATGAATTTCGATGGAGATTGGAAGGCTAACAAGATCATTAGCTTTTTCACAATGCAACATGTGCCATCAATGCTACTAGCAATAATTTTAGTCACGGTAGGAGGTGCATTAGCAAAAAGAAGAGATAATATCACTATGAAATATAAGTTGATTGCCATTTTCAATATTATCGCTCTGATCTTGATCTTAAGTAATATACCATGGCCTTATAAGAACGTTGGCGCAGCTTTATATTAGAAGCTGGGCGGGTTGTTCTTGTTGTACAAGTTCAAGGAGATTTGGTTATTTTTGTCATCTTAGGCGATACTTTTTTACTAATACACGTCGTTTCAAGTATGTTTTTTCATTATGCTAAGTGTAATAAGGTTTTTATAGCTAATTTTGCGCTTCAATTTTCAAAAATTACTATGCTGAAATTTAAATTCTTATTCGTATTTTTTTTGCTGTCTTTTGGGGCTTTCGCCCAAAATGAAGACCCAGTTTTGTTTACAGTAGGTAGTAGCTCAGTTACGGTATCTGAATTTGATTACATCTACTCTAAGAATACAGGTAAGAAAACTGACTATAGCGAGGAAAGCTTAAAGGAATACCTAGATCTTTACGTAAAATTCAAACTAAAAGTTCAACGCGCAAGAGATTTAAAACTAGATACAATTCCTTCTTTAATCAAAGAACTCGATGGATATAGACAACAACTAGCCAAGTCTTATCTTACTGACAAGGAAGTTACAAATAGATTGATTGAGGAAGTGTATAGCAGGTCTCAAAATGACGTGAAATTATCGCACTTACTAGTATCCTTGCCGCAGAATGCTAATTCCAAAAAAGAGAAAGCAGCGAAGGATAAGATAATGATGATCTCCAAAGGAATTAAGAACGGTCTGTCTTTCGATGATGCAGTTCAAAAGTATTCTGAAGACAAGATATCAAAAGAAAGTAAAGGTCAATTAGGTTATCTTAATTCAATGTTCCCACCTGGATTTTATGAATTGGAGAATGCCGCATATACTTTGAAAGTAGGGGAAGTATCAGAGCCCTTGAGAACTAAGCTTGGCTATCATATCGTACGTGTAGATGATATTCGTGACGCTCGTGGGGAAGTGGAGGTTGCTCATATCTTGATACGAAAAGAAAAGAAAAGGGGAGTTACAGATAATTCAAAAAACACTATTGATAGCATCTACATTAAATTACAGGGTGGAGCAGATTTTGGTGAACTTGCAAGAAAATATAGTCAGGATAAGGCTTCTGCTAAAAACGGAGGGTACATCGGCTTATTTGGGATAAACAAGTACGAAGAAGCTTTCGAGAACACTGCCTTTGGATTAACAGAAGATAATAGTTATTCTATGCCAGTAGAAACTTCAGTAGGATGGCATATTCTAAAAAGGATTTCGGTAAAACCTGAAATGTCATATGAGGATTCTAAAAAAAGATTGAAGGCACTAGTTACTAAGGACCCCAGACATAAGATTGCAAAAGCATCTTTGATTCAGAGGATTAAGGACGAATCTGATTTTACAGAAAATAAAGCCGTTCTTAGTACATTTACTTCAACGCTTGATAAAACATTCTATTCTTACAAGTGGAAACCATCTGAACTTAAGGATGAACCTCTATTTGCCTTTGGAAATTATGATTTTGGTATCAATGATTTCGTAAGATACGCTAAAGATAATACAAGAACTAGATTGCGAATGGATGACCTAGAAATTGACGAAGCAGTGGAGCAATTGTATACAGAATTTGTTGAAGCTAAGGCGATTGAATACGAAGAAAAACAACTGACTAAGAAATACCCCGACTTCAGAGCAATCATGAGAGAATACGACGAAGGCATTTTACTTTTTGAAGTAACGAAAATGAATGTTTGGGATAAAGCGTCTTTAGATACAGTGGGACTCGAGGCTTACTACGAGAGAAATAGGGATAAATATGTTTGGAAAGAAAGGGCTAATGTTCAAGAATTTACATTAAATACTACAGACGAAGAGCTTATTGCTAAGTTTATGAAGAAGGCAAAAAGGAAGTCTCCTGAATGGCTAAAAAACAAATTTGGTGACATATTCACCGTAAATGAAGCAATTTATGAGCGAGGGAGTAGAGATGTATCTGGGATTAAATTTTCAAAGAATTCATTGTCAAGCCAAGTAGTGGACAAGAGGAAATCTACCACTAAATTTAAGAAGATAGTTTCTACTATGCCGATTATGCCCAAGACCTTGAAAGAAGCACGTGGCTATATTGAAGCTGATTATCAAGATGAACTGGAAAAGAAGTGGGTGTCTCAACTTAGGCTTAAGTATGATGTGAAAATTAACGAAGATGTTCTTAAAACATTGGTTAAGTAATTGATGATTTCACTAAGTAAATATTGTTTTCTGTTCTTTTTAATATCTCTTATTTCTTGTGATAAAGGAACGAACGGTAACGATGTTTTATTAGCGAAAGTTTATGATTCGAAATTGTATCAATCTGATATAGATTCATATTTAAAAGAGGACACAATTTCCTACAATAAAAAACAATTTATTGACGCGTGGGTAAGAAATGAATTGTACATCAACAGTGCCAGCCTCAGTAAAGCTGATAGAAAGGAAATTGAACAATTAACGGCTTCATTTGAGAAGACCTTAATTATTCAAAAACAAAAAGAAAACCACATCAATAGGAATTTAGTAACTACCGTCCAAGAGGAAGAATTACAACAGGCCTACAACGAACTGAAAGATAATTACAAACTTAAACGAGATATATTTAAATATCATCTAGTAGTTGTCGAAAAATCACACCCCAATGTCCTTGACATTAGGAATTTTTTCAAACAAAGGGAGTTTGATGCTTTTTATGAATCTTTGGATGACGAGATCGCTAGTAAAGCTCTTGATTCCACACAGTGGTATCATTGGGTCGATCTTAGCTTGAAACTGCCAATTGACGAAATTGGCGAAGGAGATATTTCGGGTGACATGAATAAGATTATAGAAGGAGTAGATCATATATTCTTCTTAAGAATCTTCGACTATATAGACAAAACGGAAATAGCGCCGTTATCTTATATGAAGAGAAATCTAGAAAATGCTATTTTGGAAAAAAGGAAAGAAAAATTGATAGATGATTACAGCGGTAAGTTGTACCAATCTGCATTAAATAATAATAAGATAATTCTTAATTGATATGAATTTGAAAAATATAGGATTAATATTAGCTTTTACTCTTGCCATTACTTTTGGGCTTAAAGCCCAAATATTAGTTGATAAAGTGGTAGCTCAAGTAGGAAGTGAATATATTTTGTTGAGTGATGTGGAGAAACAATTTTCCTACTTACAAGAGTCAACAGGTGAAATTAGTGACGAAGAAAGATGTTCTATTCTTGAAGGACTAATGGCTCAAAAAATCATGGTAGATCAGGCTAAACTTGATAGTATTGCTGTGATGGACAGTGAAGTCGAGCAACAGCTCGATTATAGAATTGAGTCTATTTTACGTCAGATGAATGGAGACACTGAGTTTTTCGAGGAGTATTATGGACAGACAATCCCCGAGGTAAAGGAATGGATGAGGGTCAACATGAAAGAAATGTTACTTGCTGAACGTATGAGAGGTAGCTTATTTGAAGGTATCAATATTACGCCAAGTGAGACGAAGGCATTTTTTAATAACATTCCTTCAGATTCCCTTCCGTATTTCAATGCAGAAGTTGAAGTAGCAGAAATTGTTCTAGTTCCTCAGGTGAATGATGAAGAGAAACAGAAAGCATCCGATGCGGCGATTGCAGTCTATAAAGAACTTACAGAGAATGATGGCTCGTTCGAAGCTCTTGCGAAAAAATACAGTGGTGACCCGGGCTCCAAAAGAATTGGTGGTGACCTAGGTTGGCAGACGAGAGGGACTTTTGTTCCTGAATTCGAAGCAGTAGCCTACACACTTAAGAAGAATGAAATTAGTGAGCCTTTTGAATCTCCATTCGGCTTTCATATTGTGCAACTTCTAGATAGAAGAGGGAATACGGTTCATACAAGACATATTCTTTTTAAGCCTACCTTGACTTTCGATGATATAGAAAAGACTCGTCAGAGATTGACCGAGATTCGTGAAGAAATTTTATCAGATAGTATTTCTTTCCAGAATGCAATAAAGAAGTATTCTTCCAAAGAGGAAGAGAGTTACAATAACAATGGTCGATTGACTAATCAAGTGAACGGAACTACATTTTTTGAAACGGCAGATTTACCTCCTGAAATTTATTTCGAAATTGAAAAAATAGATGTAGACGGAATCACAGAACCGATTGAATACACCTCTCCTCGTGGGGAGACTCAGTTTAGAATTGTGAAGCTATTGTCAAGAACTAGACCTCACAAGGCGAACCTTGACCAAGATTATGCAAAAATTCAATTCTACGCTAAAGAAAATAAGAAGAATGAATACTTTGGAAGGTGGGTACAAGAAAAAGCAACTAAGAAGTATGTTAAGCTTGATCCTCGATTTGCGGAATGCCCCAATTTAGAGCTATGGGGTAAGGAAAACGAGAAAGCAGAGAACTAATTATTTTGCGCAGTACAATTGTAAGGCTCAGGCAAGTACGGAAAAAGAAAAAAGACCAAGAAAATTAATTCTTGGTCTTTTTTTATTCTGCTATGTATTCTAATTCGATTTGCCGTTTTTCCAGATCAGCAGATGTAATTTTAACTTTCAGGACATCACCCATCTTAAAGACCTTACCAGTTCGTCTCCCTTTGGCAGTAAGCTTCCCTTGTAATTCAAAGCTATCGTCAAGCTGATCAAAACCAACCATGCCTTCCACAAGTGAATTCTGCAAGGTAATAAATAGACCTCTGTCGATCATTCCACTGATATAGGCAGTAAACTCTTCATTGAGGTGGCTAGATGCCCACTCTACTTGTTTGTACTTAATGGATTCTCTTTCAGCAGTTACAGCTTTTCTTTCCTGCATCGAGATGTGCTTGCACTTAGCTTCTAACTTTGCTTTGTCCGTTCTGTTAATGCTGTCAAGGTTTGCTGCAAGTATTCTATGTACTAATACATCCGCATATCTACGAATAGGTGAGGTGAAATGACCGTAGTGCTCAAAACCCAAACCATAATGACCTATATTGTTTGTACTATATTCCGCTTTGGCCATTGTTCTAATAGCAAGTGGCTCTAAAATCTTCAATGGATCATTTTTAGCCGCTTGAGCAGCAAGATCGTTAAACGACTCTGCAATCTGCTTAGGTGTATCTAACTTCATATCCATGCCCATTGCTTTGGCAAAGGCTGCAAAGTCTGCTAGCTTCTCCATGTTTGGTTCATCGTGAATTCTATACACGAACGGAATCTCCTTTCCTTGTGATTTCTTATCTATAAACAAAGCAACTTCTTTATTAGCAAGTAGCATGAAGTCTTCAACAAGTTGATGTGCATCAAATGACTCTTTTACATAAACGTCAATTGGCACTCCATTTTCATCCAACTTGAATCTTAACTCTTCACTCTGAAAGGCTATACTTCCACTTTTGAACCTTTTAACACGCAGGCTCTTGGAAACCTTATCAAGAAACTGAATCTCTTTGAATAAATCCCCTTCTCCTGCTACAATTCTTTCCTGAGCTTCTTCATAGGTAAATCTTCTATCACTATGTATAATTGTACGCCCAAACCATCTCTCCTTTATCGAAAGTTGTTTGTTGAAAATAAAAGCTGCACTAAAACAAAATTTATCTTCATGCGGATTCAATGAGCATAGGTCGTTCGAAAGCATCTCTGGCAGCATAGGAGCAACCCTATCTACTAAATATACTGAAGTCGCCCTCTCGTATGCTTCTTTATCTAACTCCGTTCCAGGTTGCATATAATGCGTAACATCTGCTATGTGAACTCCTATCTCAAAATCACCATTTTCTAGCTCTTTGTAAGAAATTGCATCGTCGAAATCTTTAGCCGTTTCTGGATCAATGGTTATTGTCAAAGTGTCTCTAAAATCTCTACGCTCAGCTAGTGCATTTTCATCAATGATCATTGATAATCGCTTAGCCTCATCTTCCACTACTTTTGGGAATTCTTGCGCAAAACCATTGTTATAAAGTATCTCCGTCATGACAACATCGTTACTCGTTCCTTCACCTAGATCTATAATATTCTCACCTTGATATAGTCTTTTCGTGTCATCTCTTCCCCACGAACTAATGTCTAGCTTAACAGCATTCCCTTGGCTAATCTTCTCTACCTCATGTAGTTTCACGTCAACTTGAAAGCTCGTCCCTTTGTGATTTACTTCAACAAAAGCCTCGTTAGGATACTTATAAAGTTTGCCAATAAATTTTGCTTGGCCTCTTTCAATAATTTCCAAGACCTTTCCTGAAGATTTATGCTTTCCATTCCTAAGATTTGCAATAATTTTTACTTTGTCTCCGTCAAGAGCACCACGCAAGTTTTTGGCAGCAATAAACACATCATCTTTAAGATCATCACTGATAATGTATGCAGCTCCTGATCTTGTCATGTCTACTTTCCCTTCAACAATTTTCTTTGCTCCTTTTTGAGCATGCTCCTTATTATCTGTAAAATTACCCTTGTAGGCTTTGTTAAGTTTATAACGGCCTTCACTTATTGATATTAACTTATCTTGCTTTGCAAGCTTGTTTAAGGCAAAATCAATCGAATCCTTGTTATTTATTAGTTTCAACTTTTTAATAAGCTGTTTCGAGTTGAATCGTTTTTTCGGGTTAATGAAAAATTGTTTTAAGAGTTTTCTCTCTAGTTCGAAAGGAGGCAACTTTTTCCTCGGTTTTCTATTTCTACTTCTTGTCATATATTTTGTTCATTTAAGGAGAAAATAATCTCTCCTGTACCAAGTAATTCTAGTGTGTACGATTTACTATCGGTACTTAATTTGTTAGTATTCACGTCTTGTTGTCCAACGACTGTGTGAATAATCCAGTCTTCATCAATTGTACTTACAGTACGCACAATGGTCTCTTGGTTGGTAATGGTGCCAGCAATTACCTTACCATCTATCAGCATCCCGTTACTATCAAATGTTACCATCTTATACTCATAATTGAGTAAGCCAGCTTTCCAGTATACTAGAGCATGAATGTTCCCAACATCCTTCAGCCTGAAACATGGTAAATACTCTGTGTACTCATCTGTTTCTGCTTCGATGGGAATAATGAATTTGGCAACCGCTTCACCAGAAAATGGTGTATTTAGTCTACTGAAGTCTAGTGAACTTTCTTCAGTTAATGTTACTGGTAAATCTACCTCAGGAAAAAAATCAACAAATTGATCGAATCCTATATTTTTCTCTTTCTTCAAAAACGTTTTTTTCACAAAGGTAAAGCATTTTGAAATGCCTAGTCCTTTAACTCTCTATCCTTAATGATTAATTTCCAACCTATACTATTCAAGGTCAAGTCAATCATGGAAATTAATTCCTCTTTTTGCTCGATTGCAGATTCTATTAATCCGCTTTCTAACGCTACTTCTTCAATGTCTTTCTTAGCTTTTTTCTGTATTGCAGTGTAATCCTCTTTGCTAAATGAAACAAATAGCCCTTCAGAGATATCATAATACTCTACATCATCATCTAAACTTATGATCTCTGGATTAGGAAATTCCTCTATGTAAATCTCTCTAGCTCCTTCATCTATCTTCATTTCAACTTTATCAAGATCATATCCCACAAGCACTTTGGCATTTACTCTGATTAGTGTCTTCTTGCGAAGTGGACTGATATTGTATCCGTAATATTCCTCATGTTTACTAATATCTGAAAACTGCCCTTCTACTGTAACAAGCTTAAGAACCTTATTGATTTTTTCCAATACGATCGTCGAACTTTCTATCGTGTGGCGCTTAGGAATTAGCACTTGATTATAATATATAAAAACCGTGCTGGCTAGAAAACCTAACAGCAAAAAGATTATTAGTAAATTTTTTAGTGATTTCATTGATTGTTTCCTAAAGGATGCTTCAACCCTGAGTGAGACTTCAATATGGCTTGAATACTTCCTACACTAATTGGTGATTCAATAATCAACGGCACCTTGTTTTTATCTTCAGATACCCATATACTCATTTTCGCCTCATTTGTAAATACAACTCCCGCTACAACTTGAGGTGAAATCTTTACAGCATCAATATCTCCTATACCCTTAATCTTCTTTTTCGCTTTACCTTCGTAAGAAATCTCAATCGGATACACTTTGTCATCAATAAACATTTCTACTGGAAAGCTTTTTACACTTTCTAAATCTGAATAGTCTAAATTCCGCAGAAAATACACGGTAGATAACATATCATGCATACATTGTTCAATCGGATAAATCTTTGCAGTCACATTCTCTTTGGTTCTCCCCGTATAAGAAATTGCCTCGCCCGCATCTTGATTGAATTCAATCTTATTATAAAACCTATAACCACCTTCTTCAACATTTCGTTCGAATTCCACCGGTAACATCGTTTCTTTATCAATTACAGTCTTATAATAGTCATTGACTTTGAAGAAAACTTCATATGATTTGTATGTCTTTCCAGTGGCCTCCACTACATAGTGGTCATCGGTTTCAGTCAATTTGAAGTCAACTTCTCCCGCACTTATCCATACAAAATTCCAGTTGTAGTAAATTTTATAAACCACATGCTCGCCATCAGCAAACGACTCGTTCTCAACTCCACATGGATCTATATTTCCTAAGTTAAAAGAGCTGCCTACTACAAAAACAAGCAGAAAAAAAAGGTATTTGAATCGCATTCTAATCATTGTATTGGTATTGATTGTCACTACTCTGTTGACGATTACAACCTTAAAACGTTATACTTTAGTTCGTAATTGTATGTTAAGTTATGCCAATTTACGGGAAAAGATTCTAATTTTAATGCTTTTAAGCGTAACCACATACCTTAATATTGCCAACTATAGATGCCGCAAATTTCTAGAAAAGTCAAGTAAATTGATAAATTTTCGTAGCATTTATACGGAAAGTTTGACCAAACATTTATATTTGAGTAAGATTTTTACTCAATCTATGTTAGAGGCCTTAATTTCATCCAAAACTAGAGTGAAACTTTTACTGAAGTTTTTTCTCAATTCTAAGTCCGAAGGTTACCTTCGTGGACTTGAACAGGAATTTGGTGAATCCACCAATTCAATTAGGATAGAGCTAAATCGGTTCGAAAAAGCAGGAATGCTAAAAACCGAATCTAGCGGCAACAAAAAGTTTTTCAAAGCGAATACAGAGCACCCACTTTTCCAGGAAGTTCACAATATTTTGAGAAAGTATATTGGAGTCGATACTATTATTGAAAAAGTAATTAATCGCCTTGGGAATGTCGAACAAGTTTATCTAGTTGGCTCCCTCTCCAAAGGGATCGATCACAAGATTATCGATCTTATTATCTTCGGAGATGTAGATAAGGAATATCTTGTACGTCTTATTGATAGAGTTGAGGAACATCTCTCAAGAAAGATAAGATACCTGACATATAGTATGGCTGAGCATGATGAAATATTAAAGGTTTATCCTGATGGATTGCTACTGTGGTCAAGAAAACAAGATGGTGATGGGAAGTAAGATAATCGACCATATGTCTTCTACCGAAAAGAAGTGGTTTGCGGTCTATACTAGATATAGATCTGAAAAATTCGTTTGCGATAGATTAACTAAGAAGGGAATTATAAACTATGTGCCGCTTTTGAAGTACACTAGGGTTTATACGAGAAAGAAGAAAGAAGTTGAAATCCCACTAATCTCCTGTTATATTTTTGTCTACATCACTAGGGACGAGTACGTAAATGTCCTTGAAACTGAGAATGTAATCAGTTTTCTGAAACTTCGTGGCTCTTTGGTCTCGATCCCTCAGGAAGAAATTGATATCATGCGCTGGGTTGTTGGTGAAGAGTTGGTTGAAAAGGTACATAACGGGAAGATAGAGAAAGGGACGAAAGTTGAAATTATTTCTGGTAACCTTACTGGAATTAAAGGGACTGTCGTCAAAAGAAAAAGTAAAAAGTATGTCCAAGTTGCATTAGAAACCTTGGGCTATACATTAGAAATAAATGTCGCCGAAGATATGCTGAATAAAGTGCATTCTTTGGTATAGTTTTTTTGGGGTTAACCCCAAAGTTGTACTGTATGTCATTGCTAATCAATGATTTAATAGAGATCTTCTTGCGACTCTAAATGGGCAGAGCCCATCAAAAAATCAAAAAATGAATATTTGTGTTGTTGGTACCGGATATGTTGGATTGGTCAGTGGAACTTGCTTTTCAGAGACCGGTAATAATGTAACTTGTGTTGATATTGATGAAAAGAAAGTTGAGCGACTGAATCGTGGTGAAATTGTTATTTATGAACCCGGCCTGGAGACTTTATTTACTAGAAATATTGAACAAGGAAGGTTACACTTTACAACTTCTCTTGATGATGGAATCAAAAATGCCGATATTATCTTTCTTGCATTACCCACACCTCCTGGTGAAGGCGGGCAAGCTGACTTGCAATACGTTCTAAGCGTAAGCAAGGAATTGTCAGCAAAAATCGATTCATATAAAGTCATAGTGAATAAAAGTACGGTTCCTGTTGGTACAGCGGATAAAGTACATGCTATTCTTTCGGAAAACTTGGATACTGCACTGTTCGATGTAGTTAGTAATCCTGAATTTCTTAGAGAAGGTGTTGCTGTGAATGATTTTATGAAACCTGATAGAGTGGTAATAGGGACAGATAGCGAGAGAGCTATGAAAATAATGAAACGTCTTTATGATCCATTTGTCAGGCAAGGTAATCCTGTCTATTTCATGGACGTGCGGTCTAGTGAGTTGACTAAATATGCTGCTAACTCATACCTTGCTACCCGAATCAGTTTTATGAATGAAATCGCTAACTTGTGCGAAAAGCTAGGAGCCAATGTTGATATGGTGCGACAAGGGATGGGAAGTGATTCAAGGATAGGAAAAAGGTTCTTATTTCCTGGAATTGGCTTCGGAGGCTCGTGTTTTCCTAAAGATGTTCAAGCTCTTGAATACCTTGCAGATGCTGAGTCTTACGATTTTAGGATTCTAAAGTCTGTCCTGTCCGTTAACAACCGTCAGCGAATAGTATTATTTGATAAGTTGGTTGATTATTATGGAGATGAACTTGAAGGTAAAAACTTGGCGATATGGGGATTGGCTTTTAAGCCCAATACAGATGATATTCGAGAAGCTCCCGCTCTTTATATAATTGATAAGTTGCTTGAAAAAGGATGTAAAATTTCTGTTTTCGACCCTGAAGCTATGGATAATGTCAAAGAAATTTACGGTGATAAGATTACATACTGTGACAATATGTATGCGGCAGCTGAAAACAAAGATGCTCTGCTGATTATGACTGAGTGGCAAGTATTCAGAACACCAGATTTTGCATTGCTGCAAGAGAAGATGAATTTTAAAGTGATCTTCGATGGTAGAAATTTATTTAGCCTTGATTACATGGCAGAACTAGGGTTTTACTACTCGAGCATCGGCAGAAAAGTTATTCACTAATGGAGAATATATTTCCAGTTTACGATCAATTGATTTCTAGGGAAGAAAAGGAAAATTTCCTTAACCAGAAAGCAAGTGTTTTTTGGCTTACGGGGTTATCTGGTTCTGGGAAAACAACTATTGCCAAGCAGGTTGAAAGAATACTTTTTAACAAAGGTTTTTTCGTCCAACTTATTGATGGCGATAATGTGAGAAGTGGGCTATGTAGCAATCTCAGTTTTACAATAGAAGATAGAAAAGAGAATATTCGTAGAATTGCTGAGTTGACAGCACTGAGTTTGAGACAAGGCATAATTTGTATTAATACTTTTGTCAGCCCTACTCGAGATATCAGACAGATGGCTCATGATATTATTGGAGCTGAAGATTTTAATGAGATTTATATTAATACCCCACTTGAAGAATGTGAAAAACGAGATGTAAAAGGACTTTACCAGAAGGCTAGAGCTGGCGAGATTAAAGGGTTTACAGGAATCGATTCTCCATTCGAAATGCCATTAGATCCAGCATTAACGATATCTACTAGTCAATCGATTCAGGAATCAGCAATTCAACTTGTTGATTTTGTTTTGACAAAAGTACAGCCGACTTAATGGGAGGTGAAACTTACTTCGTTCACTCCTCAGCTGTCATAGATGAGGGAGCGACAATAGGCAAAGGAACAAGTATTTGGCACTTTTCTCATGTCATGAATACGGCAGTCATAGGAGAAGGATGCAATCTAGGGCAAAATGTATTTATTGCTAATGATGTAACCATTGGAAATAACGTAAAGATTCAAAACAACGTATCTATATATAAGGGAGTGACATGCGAGGACGATGTTTTCCTTGGCCCGTCTATGGTTTTTACTAATGTAATAAATCCTAGAAGTGCCGTAAATCGAAAGGCTGAGTACACTGATACTTTAGTAGGAAAAGGCTGTTCGATTGGCGCCAACGCAACCATTGTGTGTGGTAATAACTTAGGTAAGTACTCTTTTATAGGTGCTGGCGCAGTTGTAACGAAGGAAGTTAAAGACTACGCATTAGTTGTAGGGAATCCTGCCAAGCAGATAGGGTGGGTAAGTGAGTATGGAAATAGGCTGGAATTTAGTAGCAATGGAAAAGCCACATGTGCAGAAAGTGGCGAAGAATATAGGCTTGAAAACGAGAAAGTTTCAAAGATTTCTTCTATCTAAAATTCAAGAAGTGTGTAAAACTAATGCTTTTGGTAAGATTTTTGTTTTATTAAAAGCGAACATAAACTATAATTAACAATGGGAATGTACCTTGAACTTGTAAAAAAGGAGAAAAAGATTGCTTTAATTGGCCTTGGATATGTAGGGTTGCCTATCGCACTTGAATTTGCAAAAGACTTTGATGTTATTGGTTTTGATATCAATGAAGAGCGAATCGAGCTGATGCAGAAAGGCAAGGATCCTTCTAAAGAACTTGAAGATTCTGCTTTTGAGAATAAAAACATCGTCTTTACTGCTGATTTAGAAGTGCTAAAAGGTGCTAACTTCTATGTTGTAGCTGTACCAACTGATATTGATGAAAATAAAGTACCTAATTTACGTCCGCTGCTAGGAGCATCTAGAACTGTTGGCTCTGTTATAAAAAAAGGAGATTACGTGGTTTTTGAATCGACTGTTTATCCCGGTTGCACAGAAGATGATTGTCTTCCAGTCATTGAGGAATTGTCAGGATTGAAAAGAGGAGTAGACTTTAAAGTTGGTTATAGCCCGGAACGAATTGTTCCTGGTGATAAAGTAAAAACACTAACCAAAATAACCAAGATAGTTTCAGGTGATAGCAAGGAATCTCTTGATGAAATTGCTGAAGTTTATGGACATATTATTGAGGCAGGAATTCATAAGGCTAGCTCAATCAAAGTAGCTGAAGCTGCTAAGGTGATAGAAAACACGCAGAGAGATCTTAATATTTCACTGATGAATGAGCTCTCAATCATCTTTGATAAGATGGGTATTGACACGCAAGAGGTCCTGAAAGCTGCGGGGACAAAATGGAATTTCTTGAAATTTCATCCTGGTCTTGTTGGAGGGCATTGCATTGGAGTTGATCCTTACTACCTAATGCACAAAGCAAAAGGACTTGGAATTGACCCTCAAGTAATCGCTGCAGGTAGAAGAATCAACGATAGTATGCCGAATTTCATCGCTACTAAATTAGTTCAAACACTTATCGAACACGGTAAAAACCCAGGTGAATGTAAAGTTCTTGTGAAAGGTATAACGTTTAAAGAAAATGTAGCAGATATTCGAAACTCTAAAGTTGTGGACCTAATCCACTCACTTATGGATTTTTCGACTGTAGTTCATGTTACAGATCAGCATGCTTCACCAAATGAAGTGGCTCATGAATATAAATTAACACTTGTTGATCAGATTTCATCTGACTATGACGCAATTATTGTTGCTGTCGCACATGATGAATATTTAGGCTTGACGGCCGAAGATTTTAATAAGAACATGAAAGATAATGGTATTCTTATCGATATAAAATCAATTTACGAGCCTTCTCAAATGGAAGGAAAACTAAAATACTGGAGATTATAATGGATTACTCAATCACACATTTAGAGGAATTAGAAGCAGAATCAATTTACATAATGCGAGAAGTTGCTGCACAGTTTGAAAATCCAGTGCTAATGTTTTCAGGTGGAAAAGATTCTATTTTAATGGTTTACCTAGCATATAAAGCTTTTTACCCAGCTAAGATACCTTTTCCTCTTTTGCATATTGATACTGGTCACAACTTCCCTGAAACCATCGAATATAGAGATAGTTTGGTCGAGAAGTTCGGAGCTAAACTAATAGTAGGATCAGTTCAGGAGGCGATCGATCAAGGCTTAGTAACTGAGGAAAAAGGAGTAAATGCAAGTCGTAATGGTTTGCAAACAACAGCACTTCTGGAAGCACTAGAGCATGGAAAATATGATGCAGCGCTAGGAGGGGCAAGACGAGATGAAGAAAAAGCCCGTGCCAAAGAAAGATTCTTTTCGCACAGAGATGAATTCGGTCAATGGGACCCAAAAAATCAAAGACCTGAGTTGTGGAATCTATTTAATGGACGGAAAAATATAGGAGAACATTTTAGAATATTTCCTATATCGAACTGGACTGAACTAGATGTGTGGCAGTACCTTGCTCAAGAAAAAGTAGATTTACCAAGTTTGTATTTTGCTCATGAAAGAAGCGTAATAAATAGAGACGGTACTCTTTTAGCTGATTGTGACTACATACCTAAAAAAGATGGTGAAGCAGTTTTTACTGAAATGGTGCGTTGTAGAACAATTGGAGACATGACATGTACAGGTGTATGGAGGTCAAATGCCAGTACAGTTGAAGATATTATCCAAGAAGTTGCAACAACTAGGATGACTGAAAGAGGAGGAAGAACCGATGACAAGAGAAGTGAGACTAGTATGGAAGATCGAAAAAAACTAGGGTACTTTTAATTTTTGGGGTTAAACCCCAAAATATCTATATGAAAATTCAAATGGTCGATGTGAAGAATCAGTATCTCCGAATTAAAGAGGATATTGATCAAAGCATTCAAAGTGTAATTGATTCCGCATCATTTATCAACGGTAGAGTTGTTACGGAATTCAAAGGGAATTTGGAAAAATATCTAAACGCAGCGGTTGTAATTCCTTGTGCCAATGGAACGGATGCTCTGCAAATCACCATGATGGCAATGGGCCTAAAACCAGGTGACGAAGTTATTGTCCCTGCTTTCACTTATGTTGCTACAGCAGAAGTTATCGCATTACTCGGGTTAGTTCCAGTAATGGTTGATGTCGATCC
>CALBVQ010000173.1 GCA_937969485.1 uncultured Saprospiraceae bacterium
GACACTTAACCTATCTATAAACTTGGTCTGTTCCGTCAAATGAGTGGACATTTCTGCAATCACTCTCTTTTGGATTTTTTCTTGTGGACTTATTATTAGCTGATCAATACCTATGTAAAAAAGAAAACCAGTTACTATGACCGCTATTGCGTATGCAAATGTTTTCATTACTCGACTTCTCAGCGGCACTTCTACTTTCTCGTAACGTAAGGTTACAGGATTGTAGACGTATTTTTCATTATTCATCTATTCAATCTTAATCTTATTAGTACATTTGCCTTTGTTTACAAAGGAAATGTAGTATGTCGGTAGGTCTAGTAATAATTTGCAAGCCAAAATTAACCTAGATATGTTAAAATCCAAAATTTTTACACTAAAAATATGTAAAAGTCAAATATAAATTTCCTTAACATGTAAATTATTGTGAAACAAATTTTTATAAAAGGCAACATTGAAAATGAAGTCAAGAGAAATTAGAAAAACATTTTTGGAGTTCTTTAATTCTAAACAACATAAAATTGTACCATCTGCACCTATTGTACTAAAAAATGATCCCACATTGATGTTTACCAATGCGGGAATGAATCAGTTTAAAGACATTTTTTTAGGCAATAAACCCCCACAAGTACCTAGGATTTCTGATACTCAAAAATGTCTACGTGTTTCAGGAAAGCACAACGACCTCGAAGAAGTAGGTATCGATAGTTACCACCATACCATGTTTGAAATGCTGGGGAATTGGTCATTTGGTGATTATTTCAAACAAGAAGCTATTGACTGGGCTTACGAATTGTTAGTCGACGTGTACGGGCTAGATAAAGATAGACTATACATTACGGTTTTCGAAGGAGACAAGGAAGATAAGCTTGAGCCTGACGAAGAAGCATTTCAAATGTGGAGAAAGTATTTTGATGCTGACCGAATTCTATACTGTGACAAGAAAGATAATTTCTGGGAAATGGGAGATGTAGGTCCTTGTGGTCCTTGCAGTGAAATTCATGTGGATTTGAGAAGTGATGAGAAAAGAGCAGCTACACCTGGAAGGGATCTAGTAAATCAAGATGATCCTGAAGTCATAGAGATCTGGAACTTAGTTTTCATTCAATACAACAGAATGGCAGATTCTTCTTTGCAAGAATTACCAGCCAAGCATGTTGACACTGGAATGGGATTTGAGCGTCTGTGTATGGCTTTACAAGGTAAGTTATCTAATTACGATACAGATGTTTTTACTCCGTTTATTGAGAAAATAGAAGAGCTAAGCGGGAAAAAATATCAAGGATCATATGCATTGGACGCTAAGTCCGACATTGCAATGCGTGTGATTGCAGATCACATACGGGCAGTCTCCTTTACAATTGCTGACGGAGAACTTCCGTCCAATACGGGGGCAGGGTATGTTATCCGAAGAATATTGAGAAGAGGTGTTCGCTATTATTATTCATTTTTGGATGTAAGGCAAGCAATTATGCATGAACTTGTTCCATTACTTGCAGATCAATTTTCCGATGTGTTTCCAGAGCTTAAGTCGCAGGAAGCTTTCGTAAAAAAGGTGATTCTTGAGGAAGAAAAATCGTTTTTGAAAACGCTGGCTGGAGGATTGAAAAGGATTGATTCAATGAAGGTTGAAGGAAATACCGTGGGAGGAGAAGCGGCATTCGAATTATATGATACATATGGTTTTCCTATTGATTTGACAAGATTGATAGCTTCGGAAAAGGGGTGGAAAATTGACGAATTTGGATTCGAAAATGCACTTCAACAACAGAAACAAAGAGGAAGAGAAGATAGTAAACGAGTAACTGGTGATTGGCATGATGTGCATGAGGGAAAAGGTGTAGAATTTGTGGGATACGATGATTTGAATGTTGCAGATGCTAAAGTGTTGCGTTATCGAATTGTGACTGTAAAGGACAAACCAGTTTATCATGTGGTTCTCAATAAAACGCCATTTTATGCCGAAGGTGGAGGTCAAGTAGGTGATACTGGATTAATGTGGTTCGGGGACCAAAAGATAGAGGTTTTGACTACTAAAAGGGAAAATGACTTAATTATTCATCATGTGAAAGCTCTTCCTAAAGATGTAGAATCGCTAGTGCGTTGCGAAGTACATTCGAGAAAAAGAGAGTTAATTGAGAATAATCACACTGCAACTCACTTAGTACACGCTGCATTGAGAAATGTACTTGGTGAGCATGTACATCAGAAAGGATCACTTGTAAACGAGAAATATTTGCGTTTTGATTTCTCTCATTTTTCAAAAGTCACGGACGAAGAGATTGCATTAGTTGAGCGAATTGTGAATGAAAAGATCCGCGAAAATATACAATTGATTGAAAATCGTTCTATTCCTATAAGCGAGGCAAAGGAGAAAGGTGCAATGATGCTTTTCGGGGAAAAGTATGGCGATTCAGTGCGGATGATTACTTTTGGAAAAGACTATTCGGTAGAGCTTTGTGGAGGATGTCATGTGAATAATACAGGAAAACTGGGATACTTTAAGATTACTAGTGAATCAGCTGTTGCTGCTGGCGTCAGAAGAATAGAAGCGATTACCTCAGTTGAAGCGGAAGCTTTTATTAATAAAGAGCTGGAAGAATTGAATTCTATTCGTGGCCTTTTCAAAAATCCCGTTCATACGGTGAAGAGTATCTACAACCTGCAAGAAGAGAATAAATCTTTGAAAAAGGAGATAGAAGCGATGATGATTGCGCAATCTGCAAACCTTCAAGATGCTCTGAAGAATGATTTTGAAATTGTGAATGGAACACATTTCTTAGGCTTGAAGCTAGGTATTAATGATACGAATGCAGTCAAAACACTGGGAACTAATCTGTTGAAAGATAAACCGCACAGTGTAATTGCTTTCGGTTTTGAGAAAGATGAAAAAGCTCAGTTGATGATTCTCGTAAGTAAAGACCTGACAGAAAAATATCAAGCTGGAGCCATGATACGCGATGCTGCAAAACACATCCAAGGTGGTGGAGGTGGACAGGCTTTCTTCGCGACAGCTGGGGGTAAAAATCCTGCTGGATTAGAAGATGCAATTGCAGCTGTCAAAGCAATGATCAGTTAAAAAAATCAACATCTTGTACGGGCAAAAACATATGTGTTTGCTCGTCAGTCAGTTGTTAGCTGGTATATCGATTGTATTGAGGCCTGTAGGCTGTGCTAATAAATTGAAATTATGGAAAGTAATCTTACTTGGAAACAGTTCCAAGACGTAGAAATGCGTGTAGGCACGATCGTTAAAGCTGAAGAATTTGTTGAAGCTAAAAATCCATCATACAAGTTATTGATTGATTTTGGAAATGACATTGTGCGGAAATCTTCTGCTCAACTTACTGCTTTGTATTCCTGCGAAGATCTCTTAGGTCGTCAAGTGATAGCAGTTGTCAATTTTCCTCCGAAGCAAATTGCCAATATAATGAGCGAGTGTCTTGTCCTAGGTTCAGTAGGAGAGGGTGGTGTCGTGACTTTGATTCAACCCGCTCAAGCCGTTGAAAATGGGCTCCGTATCGGTTAAAACGTGATACTACCGCAAAAGAAATCAATCTAGATACTGAAAGGTGTTAAAAGAATATGTGTGTTGATACCTTAAATTACGTCATTGTAGCAGAAGGTCACTAAACTGAGCTGACCTCACAACAAATTTTTTAAACCCGAATTATGTATTAGGTTTTCGTCATGAGAGCTTATACCAATTCTGTTTTAGAATTTCGCATATTTTCAAGTTTATGAAAGCAATTACTTCGTTAGAAATACTCATGATAGCTAAGGCTATCCTTGCGTTTTCTGCCTTGTACTTGATTTAATAATTCTTGAAAATAAAGTGAAACCTTAAAACAGAATTGGTATTGAACCCAAATTTTGCATTAGAAAATTTATTAGTCTTGAACTACCTGCGAAATATAGCGCTTAGCTAATTTTTACTGAATTACCACAGCGATGCTATGAATCATTTGTAAAAAGGTATATTTCATTGATAGTTCACG
>CALBVQ010000174.1 GCA_937969485.1 uncultured Saprospiraceae bacterium
ATAAGAATGAATAGGAGTGGGACTAAAAACAAGCCTATTACCTTGCGTGCTGAGACCCCGGGTAAAGTAATTATCCAAGGGCAGTCAAACCTAGAGCTAGGTGGCGACTATCTCATTATTGATGGATTATATTTCACGAATGGATATTCCCCTTCTAAGGCCGTGATTCACTTTGCCATAAAAGACACCGTAGCTAATCACTGTGTCGTCAAGAATTGCGCAATTGAAGGCTACAACCAGTTGCAACGAAATAAAACAGATCTTTGGGTATTGTTTAAAGGACGATACAATCAGCTAGATCATTGTTACCTTGCAGGTAAGTCAAATAGAGGACCAACGGTCAGAGTAGATCTCGAGGGCAATCAGAATATCAAGAATTATCATAAGATCACCAACAATCACTTCGGTCCAAGACCTCCTAAAGGAGGCCCAAGTGCTGAGACGATTCAGATCGGGAACAGTTATACATCCATGAGTCCCAGTTACACCTTGGTTGAAAATAATCTCTTTGATGAATGTAATGGTGAAGTTGAAGTCATATCTAGTAAGACTAATTTCAATGAATTTAGAAATAACGTTTTTTATAAAAGTGAAGGATCTCTGGTGACACGGCATGGAAACTATTGCACGGTTGATGGAAACTATTTTATAGGAGATGAATCAGCTAGTAATGTTGGCGGAATAAGATTGATAGGAACAGGACACACGGTGACTAACAATTATTTTTACAATCTCAGAGGGCAAGAATTTAGAAGTCCTCTTGCTGTGATGAATGGAATTCCTAAGTCACCACTTAACCGCTACATTCAAGTGACTGACGTAATCGTTGCGTACAACACTTGGGTTAACTGCAAAGAACCATTACAGTTTGGTGTAGGGAGTAATGTCAGCCAGAAGGATGTTCTACCTGCTTCAGAGATTAGATCGGCAAGGCCAATCCGTACCACAGTTGCAAATAACCTAGTGTATAATACGGAAGGTGATAAGACACCGATTGTGGCGCATGATAAGTTGGATGGAATTACATTTAAGAACAATTACATCAACAACCAAGGAGTGGCATTTGATAAGCTTGATGGTGTGGAAGCGATTGACTTCGAAATGAAAGAAATTGCAAGATATGTGATGGTGCCAAGCTCGGGTATTCCTTCTGATGAGCCATATTCTGGATTCGGATTTGAAGAATTTAGTAAAGATTTGTTTGGTGCCACGAGGAAAGGTAATAATGCTGTGGGGGCAGTAATAGGGAATCCAGCAAGTGCTCCGCCAATATTGGATAGATCAGAATATGGAACCGATTGGTTTGCTAGTTTACCTACAGCTGACTCGAGCACAATGCACGTGGTGGGCAGAGGAACTTCCTTGACGGAAACGATAGCGGAAGCTGCGGATGGTGATGTTATCGTAATTGATGAAGGCGAATACGAAGTTGCCGCATCACTAAGGATTGATAAAACGTTGACTATTAAGTCAAAAAATGACAGTGAACAAGTTAGTCTCAAGTATACTGGACCTGCAGATACACCATTATTTGAAATGAACCCCAATGGACTTCTGACCCTTGTAAATCTAAATCTCTCTGGGAATAAGACACAGCATGCCTTTGCGAGCTTGAAGGAGAACATGTCGAGCCTATATAATCTTACACTCGAAAACTGTGTAGTTGATAATTTTGATTATGTGTTAAAAGCTTACAAATATTCCTTTTCGGAGGATATCGTTTTACAGAATTCGACCTTTAGTAATTGTAATAATGGACTAGAACTGTCCGCAGAAAATGATGACAAGGGAGATTATAATGCAGAGAATATTTCGATTGATAATTGCACATTTGATAATATTGCAGCAAATGTTTTAGACTACTATAGAGGTGGATATGACGAGTCCACCGTGGGAGGTACATTATCGGTAGCGAATAGTACATTCAAGAATTCTGGAGGCAAAGAGAAGAATGGTATTTTGTTAAATACTTATGGAATAATCAACGTAGACATCGCAAGAAATACCTTTAAAGATAATAGGGTTCAGAAAGTAGCTTTACTTTGGGGGGCGAAGAACAATAAGCATAGTGACAACGTAATCAGTAATTCAGGGAAGATTGTGGTTGAAGAAAACCTTAAGCTCAAGACATTTTATTAAGCTTTATGAGCGGAAATTCTTTTTGATGACAGGAGAGTATGGACTAGGGCGTCCGGGCGTGCTATTCGTTGTTTCGCTAGGCTCATCCTTTCGCGCCGCAATCCATTGCTTATTGCAGTCGCAATGCCTTACGGCTCTTCAGGACCACGATAAATCGTGGCAACTACTATCACTGACGCTCGTAACTTCTACCATTTTGTTTGCGATTGAAACAAGAGTTCAAAAAATCCCCACATTTTTTCATACATTTGCAAAAATTCTATATGTATCATGGCTAAAGCTAAAAAGAACATTCCCCCGGTGCCAAACAAGGCTAAATCAGTAGTGAAAGAGGCGAAAGGCTCTCGTGAATTACTATATGGAAAAGAGTTCTTCATATGGATGACAGCTGGTTTTCTTCTTATCGTCCTAGGATTTATTCTAATGGCTGGAGGAAACCAAGCTCCCAATGAATGGAATGCTGATGAAATTTATAGTTTCAGAAGAACGGTGTTAGCACCATTCGTAATGATAGTTGGGCTAGTCGTAGAGGTCTACGCTATTTTCAAAAAATAAGAAATGGAATTTATAGAATCCCTCATCCTTGGGGTTATTCAGGGCTTGACGGAGTTTTTGCCCGTGAGCTCTAGCGGACACTTAGAAATTGCTAAGTATTTTCTTAATGATGCTAGCATTAGCGAAAAGAGCATGTTGTTTACTGTCTTATTGCACTTCGGTACAGCACTTTCAACTCTCCTAGTTTTCTGGAAGGATGTTCGAGATATTTTCAAAGGTCTTTTCAAAGGGAGCAAACAAGAATTCAATTTTGCTTTGAAGATTGTTATTTCGATGATTCCTGCAGCGATTGTTGGTGTGCTATTCGATGATCTTATTGATTCACTTTTTAACGGAAAGATTCTTCTTGTGGCTATCATGTTGATATTCACAGGCATATTTCTCTTCATTGCTGATAGAGCTAAATCTACCAATAAAGAGGTTAGTTGGACCGACGCGCTTCTCATAGGTATTGCTCAGATGATTGCTATCTTACCTGGAATAAGTAGGTCAGGAGCTACAATCTCTACCTCAGTTTTATTGGGAATAGATCGTTATAAAGCAGCTAGATTCTCTTTTTTGATGGTTGTCCCGTTGATCTTCGGTAAGATTGCCAAGGACTTGTTATCCGACGAATTCTCAGTTTCCCGCGAGGTTGGAATCGAATTATTCGTAGGATTTGTAGCAGCATTCTTAACTGGTATTGTAGCTTGTAAATGGATGATTGCCCTTGTAAAGAAAAGTCAACTAAAATACTTTGCATACTATTGCTTCGCTGTTAGTATAGTGGTTTCTATCATTGTTGTTTCAATGAATAAATAAAATGGAAGATCTAGTTTTTTACAAAAAAGGTGATGATATTCCAGTATTCAAGGAAGGTACTGTAATATTGGTAGATAAACCGTCCGAATGGACATCATTTAACGTGGTAAGTGCTGTAAGATATAGAGTTAGTAAGATTGACAAGGTTAAACGAATTAAGGTTGGTCATGCTGGTACTTTAGATCCTTTAGCCACAGGATTACTCATTGTTTGTACTGGGAAATACACAAAGAAGCTAGAACAATTTCAAGCACAGACCAAGCGATATTCCGGAACTATCACTGTTGGTGCGACACGCCCCACATACGATATGGAATCGGATATAGATGCGCATTTTCCCACTGATCATATCACCGACGAATTGGTTGCATCGATTTTACCACAATTTCAAGGTGATGTTTACCAGAAACCACCTATTTTTAGCGCAATAAAAAAGGATGGTGAACGGTTGTATAAAAAGGCTAGGAGAGGGGAGACTACAGAAACCGTAGAGATCAAAGAACGTAAAATTCATATCTATAATTTCGAAATTACTAGTCGGAATGGAAATGACTTTGATTTTATACTTGATTGCTCCAAGGGGACATATGTGAGGTCTTTAGCTTTCGACTTTGGGGGAGCACTGGAGAGTGGTGCATATCTTAAGAGGCTACAAAGGGATAAGATCGGTGATTTTGATTTGAAAAATGCCTGGGATTTCGAGGAGCTGAGAACTGTATTAAATGAACAAGTAGATAAAGGAAAGGAAAATGTCAGTTGAAATTAATGGGTTGACCAAACGATACGGTGAACAAGTCGCGGTAAATGACCTCAGTTTCACTGTTGATAAAGGACATGTTGTTGGATTCCTTGGACCGAACGGTGCAGGAAAGTCTACAACAATGAAGATGTTGACGTGCTATGCCGAACCAACTTCTGGTACTGCAAAAGTAAATGGGTACGATATTATCAAAAGCCCGCTTGATGTCAGAAGATCAGTTGGTTATTTACCGGAACATAATCCATTGTACAAGGATATGTACGTGAAAGAATACCTGAGCTTCGTAGCTGGAATTCACAAGGTTGCAAAGCCCAAGACCCGCATTAACGATCTTATTGAAATGACAGGCCTAGGAATCGAACAACACAAGTTGATCGGTGCCCTTTCCAAAGGTTATAGACAACGTGTAGGACTAGCTCAAGCCATGATGCACGATCCGCAAGTCTTGATTCTAGATGAGCCTACTTCGGGGCTCGACCCCAATCAATTGCGAGACATTCGTTCCTTGATTTTAGAGCTGGGTAAGGAGAAAACGGTGATTTTTTCGACACATATTATGCAGGAAGTAAGTGCTTTATGCGATCGTGTCTTAATTATTAATAGAGGTAATATAGTTGCCGACGATCCCATTGAACTTCTTCATGCCAGAGTAGATTCTCAAATTCAGCTTGCTGTCACATTTGAAAGCTCTATTCAGGATGTTAATCTTACCAAAATCGAGGGTGTGAAAAGCTTCACCAAGAAAGATGGAGCCTATGTCATTCTTGCAAACAAGGACATTAGAAAGGATATCTTTAATTGGGCAGTAGCCAATAATGCCGTGATTTTAGAAATGAATAGCGTGAAATTATCTGTGGAAAATATATTTACTGAACTTACACAACAAGGTGCGAATGTATAGTATTTATAAAAAAGAACTAATTACCTATTTTAGCTCCCTGATCGCCTATATTACACTAGGAATTTTCCTTCTCGTACTTGGCGCATTCGTGTGGATTTTCAACGAAACTAGTATCTTGAATTACAATTATGCGGGACTGAATCAGCTTTTTGTAATCACACCTTTAGTCTTTGCTTTTTTGATACCGGCTATTACCATGCGCTCGTTCTCTGAGGAGAAGCAGAACGGTACGATTGAATTCCTTCAGACTAAGCCTGTTACTGATTTTCAGATTATCTTTGCTAAATATCTAGCTGCTTTTACCTTAGTAATGTTGGCGCTGATACCAACTTTGATTTACGTTTATAGTGTATATCAATTGGGTTCCCCAAAAGGTAATCTTGATGTGGGCGGCACCATAGGTTCGTACATTGGCTTATTGTTTCTTGTAGCGGTGTTTGTTGCTATCGGCATGTTTTCCTCGACAATAACAAATAATCAGATTGTGGCATTCGTACTCGGAACATTTCTATGTTTCTTTATTTACTGGGCGTTTTATTACATCAGCAAGATGCCAATGTTTGTAGGTTCCTTGGATGATGCGATAGAAAAAATGGGGATTGCCTTTCATTTCGAATCTATTTCTAGAGGTGTAATTGACACGCGGAATATCATTTATTTTATTAGCCTAATTGTATTCTTTCTATTTGCTAGTTTGAGTATGCTCAAAATAAATAGATCGTAATGAAGAACGCACAATATCTCATACAACTAGGAATACTTCTCGCTATCTTGGTAGTGATTAACTTTATTGCTCAGCAGGTTTACACCTACATTGATCTTACGGAAGACAAGAGATACACGCTCAGTGAACCTACTCAAAAGCTTCTCAGTGAGCTTGATGACAATTATTTCGTTGCTATTTATCTAGATGGAACCTTTCCTGCAAGTATCAAAAGATATAGAGATAGAGTAGAACAGGTGATTAAAGAATTTCAAAATGAGTCCTCTAATATCAGTTATGAATTTACAGATCCTATAGGTGGAACTCCTGAAGAGAATAAGCTGATGGAGAAGAACCTAGTAGATAAGCGCTTGTATCCGACGACAATCAACTACTTTGACGGAGAGGAGAATATCATGAAACCGATCTTTCCCTATGCGGTAGTTCGATACTTTAATAAGGAGGTGGTGGTGAATTTACTTGATATCGAAGGTGTTACTAATTACGATGATGAAACACTTCACATCGCTGAAGGACTACTAGAATATAAGTTAGCCAACGCTTTCCAAAAGATCCAGCTACAGGAACGTCCTATTATCGCTTTCACCGACGGTAATGGCGAAGTACCTACGATCCAGCTTGGTGCCTTACAGAATGAGCTTAAAAGATATTATAATCCTATTCGCATTAATCTCGATAGTGTATATACAATGACTGATGTCATAGATCTTTTGATCGTTGCTGGACCCAAAGAAGAGATAAGTGGTAGAAATCAGTTCAT
This sequence comes from uncultured Saprospiraceae bacterium, assembly GCA_937969485.1. Lineage (GTDB taxonomy): Bacteria > Bacteroidota > Bacteroidia > Chitinophagales > Saprospiraceae > JAHDFB01. The sequence goes on from CALBVQ010000174.1 coordinate 6,641, forward strand.
GCTTGATCAGTACATTATGAATGGTGGTAAAGTGATATGGCTTGTGGAATCCGTAGATATAAGAGTCGACAGTATTGCGTTTAGCACCGGGTATATTCCACCAACCGTAAATCATGGACTCGATGGACTGTTCTTTAAATATGGTTTTAAAGTACTTAACAATACAATTTTGGACCTTGAGTCCTCAAGTATTGCACAAGTGGTTGGTTCAGCAGGTGGCAAGACTCAAATGGATATGTTCAAGTATGTTTACCACCCGCTTATACAAAGTGATTCCAAGCATCCGATTGCAAAAAATATCGATAGGGTAAATATGTTTTTCCCTTCAACAATTGACACGGTACTTACCAAGCCAGGTATTAGGAAGGAGTTCCTGCTTCGGTCCAGTCCTTACAGTAGATACCAGCTAGTACCGTTTGAATTAAACTTTAGAATGTTGGGGATTAAGCCTCAAGTCAGCAAATATAATAAGGGAGGTCAACCCGTAGCACTTTTGCTCGAAGGACGATTTGAAAGTGCCTTCAAGAACCGATTGACACAAGCTCAAGAAGAAGCTTTAGCAAAGGTAGGAACTACATTTTTGGACGAAAGTCCAGAGACAAAAATGCTTGTAATCTCAGACGTAGAATTCATGGAGAACTTATATAATCCTAATAATGGGAATATTTCACCAATTGGTTTCAATAAGTGGGAACGCAAGATCTACAAGGGGAATAAGGAGTTGATATTGAATGCGATAGAGTACTTACTTGATGAAAATGGGATTCTTGCCTCAAGGGCAAAAGAGTATAAGTTGCGACTTCTTGACGAAGTTCAGACTACAGAAAATAAGTTTTATTGGCAAAGTCTTAATATTGCATTTCCATTGACTGTTCTTGCATTGTTCGGTCTTCTGTTTTATGTGCTGCGGAAGAGACGATACGCTAAAAAAAGGTAAATGAAAAAGACACTTCTATTATTGGGTTTATTGGTTCTAGCTATCGGAGTTTACTATTATTTGGATAGTGCTGATGGCGAAGACGAGAAGATTGCTGCGATTCAGAGTGAGCGGAATTTCTCAATAGATGTTGAGGAAATAAGCAAGATTACGATTACCGAAAAAAGCGGTAAGGTGAATACGTTGACGAGAGAGGGTGAGATATGGAAGGTAAATGGTAAACGGATGAGCCGGAATCAGGCATTCTTGATAGAGGAAGCTATGGAGCGAGTAAAGATGGAGAGTATTCCACCGAAGAAAGCCAATGAGAATATCATGAAAACTATTGGTAGAATAGGGATTCTCGTCCGTGCATATGGAAAGAATGATGAGGTACTACGGTCGTACTATGTGGGTGGAGTGCCTCAAGGTGAGCGTGGCACATACTACCTAATGGAAGGCTACTCCCAGCCGTACTTGGTGAATATTCCAGGTATGGAAGGATCAACTCGTGGGCGATTTATAAAGAAGGACACGGACTGGCTAGATAGGGCAATGTTCCGCTTTCCAGACAAAAACATAGAATACGTCTCGATTGAATACCCAAGAAGTAAGAACAGCTCCTTTAAGTTGATAAAGAAAGGCGGCGAGTTTATTGCCGAACCTCTATTTAGCTTCACTCCTGTTATCACTTCACCTCAAAATCAGAGAGTAACCGAAGACTACATGGAAGGGTACTATGCTGGTTTTTTTACGGAAGCATATCAAAATGAGCACTACTTAAAGGATTCCATCACGACTTATATGAATCCGTACATGAAGATGAGAATCGTCGATGATCAGTCAGATACAACCAGCTTAGATCTCTATAGTTATAACGAGGTTAATGATTTCCAAGGAGAGGCGACCGGGCCTTCAGACGTCAGCAAGTTTGTAGAAAGATATTATGTTGATGTCAATGATGGAGAGAAGTTTATGTTAACACAGCATGTATTAGCTAAAAAATTCCTTTGGGGGTACGACTATTTTTTCAAGTAGTTGTACATTTAGGACATGAAAAAATACCTAGTAGCGATCTTAGTATTAATAGGGCTGGTTTCTTTTGCGCCCGACTGGGGTTTTTTCGGTCACAGAACGATCAATGAGTATGCCTGCTATACTCTGCCGCAACGACTTTTCGCATTCTATAAACCACATATTAAGTTTGTTCGTGAACACGCAGTAGATCCTGATAAAAGGCGCTATGCGCTTAAGAAGGAGGCTGGACGCCATTATATAGATATTGACTATTGGGGAGAAGCACCTTTTGACATTCTTCCGCGTTCTTTTGCCCCTGCATTTAATAAGATGTTGCATGTCAGATATGAAACTGAAGCAGGAGATACGGTTCTTGTTAAATCATGTAGAACTGAGGGCAATAAAGCAATGGATTCGATTTTTTATGCAAAAATTCTAAGAGATTACTTTAGCGACGACTGGGAATTTACTTGCGAGGATCTCACCGCCGCTTTTCCTGAAATAGCAGATTGTTCACAAGCCATAGTTCATGATTCACTGACTGATTACGGTATATTGCCCTATAACTTAGTTTATACTTACAATCGATTGGTGAGTGCTTATGATGAGAAGAATATTGATCGAATTTTGAGGTATGCTTCAGACCTAGGGCATTATGTGGGAGATGCACATGTTCCCTTGCATACAACGATAAATTATAATGGGCAGCTGACTGATCAAGACGGAATTCATGCATTTTGGGAAAGTAGATTGCCGGAATTGTTTGCGATGGATGAGTATGATTTCTTGACGGGACAAGCACGCTACGTGAACGATATAGAAAAATACGCTTGGGATATTGTTTTAGATACACATACTCATTTAGACAGTGTATTGCTAATTGAGAAGAGATTACGAGAGACATATCCTGCTGATCTACAGAATTGCTACGAGGAGCGCTTACAGAGAACAGTAAGGGTGCAATGTAGGGAATTTGCAGAAGCATACCATCGCGAACTTGACGGAATGGTTGAAGAGCAAATGTTGAAGTCTATTTCAGCCTTGGGTAATATTTGGTATTCAGCATGGATTGATGCAGGTCAGCCGAAACTTTCCGACGCAATTCCTTATTTTATAGAGGTAGATACCTTGAATATCAATCTTGAATATAACGATGATATCCATCACTAATATCGCTTATGTCTAAACAAAAGAAATTATCGCTTTCAACTGCGTTGAAGGGAATGTGTATGGGGATGGCAGAAGTTATTCCAGGAGTATCGGGTGGTACTATTGCCTTTATTACAGGAATTTATGAGCGCTTGATTAATGCAATCAAGGAATTCGATATAGAAGCTCTAAAGTTGTTGACTAGGTTTAAGTTAATTTTATTCTTTAAAAAGATAGATGGTTTCTTTTTGTTGAGTTTGGCTGCGGGGATGTTTATCGGAATCGGTATAGGAGTTTTAGGAATCGGTCATTTACTTGAGAATTATCCTGCTCCAGTATGGGGCTTTTTCTTTGGATTAATTATTGCTTCGGCAATTTACATTGCCCGCAAAATAGACAATTGGAATTTTGGGGTTGTTGCGGTTGCTATACTTGGTTGCGCAATAGCTTTATTGGTGACTTATTTGTCGCCAACGGAAGGTAGCGGGAATTTGATTTGGGTCTTTTTATGTGGCTGTATTGCGATTTCCGCCTTGATTTTGCCAGGAGTAAGTGGAAGTTTTATTTTGCTTCTGCTTGGTATGTACACAGTGGTAAGAGATGCAGCAGAATCAGCCTTGACGAATCAAGATCTAGGTTCAATTGTCACCTTGCTTGTTTTTATGGTAGGATGCGGTGTTGGGCTGCTTAGTTTTGCCAGGGTCATGTCGTACGCTTTTAAGAATTACAGAAATCTCACACTGGGACTGTTGACAGGATTTATGTTGGGGTCTCTCCGTAAAATATGGCCATGGAGGAACGTTGATCAATATCTGGATAAGGAAACGAATGAAATTGTTCCATATTCTGGTAGTTTTTCAAGTTTACCTGATGAGATTCAAATCTTGTCTGAGCAACTGGTATCACCTGTCGGTTATCTTGATAATCCCATGACTCTTGCTACTATTACTTGTGGAATTTTTGGCTTTGCTGTGTTGTATGGCTTTAGTTTGGTTGAAAAAGATGAGCAATAACAAGATTGCTTTAGGGTTTCGGGAGAGAAATTCGACTACACAACTTTCCATCGACTTCTTAGGTGAAAATTAGATTGAGTTTTACTCTGCCATCCCTTCTTGGATCCAGCGTTCAATTAGCTCGATCGCTTCGTTACTTAATTTGTCACCACCTTTCGGCATCGGTGAAAAATTGGCTTCATGCTTAATGGCAGGAAGAAACTTAGGATTGCTGGCAAATTCTACCGTACTTTCATAGGATATGGTATTTCCGATTTCATTTCCGGGGCCGTGACAATAAAGATTACCGCAAGAACCCAATAGATCTTTAATATCCGTATTATATGATACAGGTTCAATAGACTCACACGCAATCACACCGAGCAGAAAAAGAAAGACGAAACTTATGGAGATTCGATTCATAGTTTTACCTTATACACGTAGAATTCTAGGGGAAGGTTGCTTCGTCTGCAATAATAAAGGATTAAGTTTTGGAGTTCTTGAGCTGTTTGCTGATATGTGGGCGGTTGGTTTTTTTGGCTTCCGCCAAAAGAAAATGTTCAATCTCCTAAATTCTTGCTTTTTTTACCTTAAGTGAGGACGCGTGTTATGTTTTTTGGCTGTAGCCAAAAAATACAAGGCCATTGGAGTTCGTCCTATTTCATGAATACTATAGCTTATACCAATTCTATTTTTTTGGGTGTCACTTCAGAACAAACCCGATTTATGTATCTATTCGGTTTTCGTCATGAGCGCTTGAACCCAAATTATCAATTAGAAAATTTATGACGTCTTGAACTTCCTGCGAAATATATGGCTTCGCTAATTTTCACTCATTTATCGTAGCAATGTTATACCTCATTCAAAAAAACTCATATTTCATTGGCAATTCAACCCGAATTATGCATTAGGTTTTCGTCATGAGAGCTTAAAATGCAAGAAGAATGGGATTTCAACAGTTCTTATGAAGCGCAAGCGTGGTCACCATCACGGCTAGCATTAAAAGAGCTGGACGTTCCCATTGTCGAAGCAGTTTCAGCTCGTAATAGATACTTTCTATCCTTTTTCTTTTGGCGGAAGCCAAAAAACCTTTAATAGCTTAACAACTTACAGCTCACTGCTCACTAGCTCACCGCTACTTGCAGTCCCTGATTAATCGAAAATAGGTAATATCTTCCGCTGTATATTTCTCCTTTTTACTAAAGCCTGCCTTATGATAGGCCTTGATCGCTCTGTCGTTTTCTGGATGAACGTCTATGAAGATAGACTTAACATGATACTTCGATTCGAGATATGAACTCATTAACTTCACTGCACTTGAACCATAACCTTTGGACCAATTCTCTTTGCTGTAGATTATGATATCAATCTCTACATTAGCATCCTTGATTTCATTGTAGTTAATCTGACCGATTTTATCTCCGCCTTCTATGATGTGAAAACAACGCCCCTTATTGTTCTTGAAATCAGTAAAATAGTATTCTTCGAAGTCTTTGAAAAAGGTTGCTTTGTCAGGAATAGTCTCTCCTAAATGTGGTCCATACCAATAATCTGTTGCATCAGAGCCAGTTGCCTGCTTGAAAAAGAACTCCTTCTCATCTACTTGTATAGGTAAGAGTTCAACATACTTGCCTTTGATTAGCTCTTCGATAACTCGTTTATTTTAGACCTAAATATAGAAATATATGACTTAGCTTACCTTACGCAATTTGGAAAGTTTACTTTTCCCTAACTGCTCGATTGCGTAATCCGTAGAAACTTTAAATTTTTTCACTGTATCGTCACTAGGCAGCTCGTACATCGCATCCGTAAGGATGGCTTCACAAATACTTCTTAAGCCCCTGGCTCCCAACTTATAATCAAGCGCCTTTTCAGCAATAAATTCTATCGCTTCTTTACTGAACTCTAATTCTATCCCTTCCAATTTGAAAAGCATCTCATATTGCTTTAATAAAGCATTTTTCGGCTCACTAAGAATCAACATCAGTGTAGCTTTATCCAAAGGATCAAGGTAAGTCAACACTGGAACCCTTCCTATCAATTCAGGAATTAAACCAAATGACTTTAGATCTTGATGTGTAACGTATTGTAGTAAATTCTCTTGATCTACTCTTTCTTCTTCGTCGTGATTAAAACCAATTACCTGAGTATTCATCCTACGTGCAATATTCTTAGTAATACCGTCAAATGCACCTCCACAGATAAACAAGATATTTCTCGTGTCCACCTTGATCATTTTCTGTTCAGGATGCTTACGACCTCCTTGTGGTGGAACATTTACTTCCGTTCCTTCAAGCATTTTTAACATTGCTTGTTGAACTCCTTCCCCACTTACATCTCTTGTGATTGATGGATTATCGTTCTTTCGCGCAATCTTATCAATCTCATCGATATATACTATCCCTCGCTGTGCTGCTTCTACATTATAATCGCATGCTTGCAATAATCTGCTTAACATACTCTCTACATCTTCACCTACATATCCAGCCTCAGTAAACACGGTTGCATCTACTATCGTAAACGGAACATCCAGATAACTCGCGATCGTCTTAGCCAATAAAGTCTTTCCAGTCCCTGTTTCTCCTACAAATAAGATATTCGATTTCTCAATCTTTACCCCATCTGTTGATTTGAAATTCAATCTCTTATAGTGATTATATACTGCAACACTTAAATACTTCTTAGCCTCTACTTGTCCAATGATGTATTCATCAAGGTATGTCTTAATTCCTATCGGAGTTAGATCATTCGGCATTGCAAATGAAGAAGTTTCTAATTCTTCTCTACTTCCTACCTCTTCCTTGATAATGTCAGCCGCTTGATCAACACATACCTCACAGATATGCCCGTCTATTCCAGCGATTAAAATCATCGCTTCTTTCTTATCTCGCCCACAAAAAGAGCATCTATAATTCGATTTTGACTTCATGTCCTTCTTTTTCATTCTTATTGTTACTATAGAGACACCATTTGACCTACAAAGTCCCAATAAAAGTTACTTTATTAACTTTTATCCCTGATGTCACTTCTATTAAGTACACCTTAATAACCTGTTTTTCTTACTAATAGTATGAAAATCAGCTTATTTGGTTGCTCAAAAGTAGCAATTGCTATTCATTTAAATAAAAAAGCCCGAAAGTTTTAACCTTCAGGCTATTAAAACTTAGTACGCTAAATTTTAAGATTTAGCTTCTGTTCTAGATAAAACTTCATCTACCAAACCATACTCTTTGGCTTCAGGAGCTGTCATCCATCGATCTCTTAGACAATCTTTCTCGATCGTTTCGAAATCCTTATCTGTATGTACTGTGTATATTTCATACAACTCATTTCTCAGATCTTTTATCAAGTTGTAACTGATTTCCATATCTGTGAACTGACCTTGCATTCCTCCACTTGGTTGGTGAATCATCACTCTACTGTGAGGCAAACATGTTCTCTTTCCTTTGGTTCCTGCACATAATAGGATAGATCCCATCGAAGCTGCAAGACCTGTACATATTGTTCCTATGTCTGGCGATACATATTGCATTGTATCATAAATTCCCATTCCTGCAATCACTGAGCCTCCTGGAGAATTGATAAACATTTGAATATCTCTCTTAGGGTCTGTAGACTCCAAAAACAGTAACTGAGCCTGAATTACATTGGCTACATAATCATTAACTGGTACGCCCATGAAAATAATCCTGTCCATCATTAATCGAGAAAATACATCCATAGATGCAACATTCATCTGTCTCTCCTCAATTACATGTGGTGTGAAACCTGTTATGTTAGGAGCTGTCCCACCTGCAGATTCCATATATTTTTCTAAATGCATACCGCTCATTCCCATGTGCTTAGTAGCATACTTTTTAAATTCATTTTGATCAAACATTCTTTTATATTTAATGAAATAAACAATCCTTCGATCGAAGGCATAAAACCAAATTTGTTTTGAAGTCGCTTTCTAGCAACTCTGGTCTAACCCGAATTATGCATTAGGTTTTCATCATGCGAGCTTAAAATGCAAAGAGAATGGTAGCTCAAAAGAGCGGGATATTCCCATTATCGAAGCAGTTTCAGCTCGTAATAGATATCTTAATTCATATTTCGGGTTGAAATTCGAAACGAATATAATAATTAACGGTATACCCTCACAATTGTTTCTACTATAATACCAATTCTTGTTGTAGATGCCTGAAATAGATTGCGAACTATTAATTCGAATTCTTGGTGTGATCTGCCGTTCCTCTGCGAATCTCTAATACCAATTCTGTTTTAAGGTTTCACTTTATTTTCAAGAATTATTAAATCAAGTACAAGGCAGAAAACGCAAGGATAGCCTTAGCTATCATGAGTATTTCTAACGAAGTAATTGCTTTTATAAACTTGAAAATA
>CALBVQ010000175.1 GCA_937969485.1 uncultured Saprospiraceae bacterium
CGTCTGCGCTTCAAAAGAACTGTTTAGCTCCCATTCTCTTTGCATTTTAAGCTCTCATGACGAAAACCTAATGCATAATTCAGGTTAAAAGGAAGCTAAATGTGATAAATTTATTTTGATTTCTTACGCTTGAGCACTAACTTTTTATACCAATTCTGTTTTAAGGTTTCACTTTCTTTTCAAGAATTATTAAATCAAGTACAAGGCAGAAAACGCAAGGATAGCCTTAGCTATCATGAGTATTTCTAACGAAGTAATTGCTTTTATAAACTTGAAAATATGCGAAATTCTAAAACAGAATTGGTATTATCTCTGTAAAAAGATGCAGAAGTCGAAAACGTATTGGATTCAGTGCTTAATTTGATGCAGCGCTGCTTTTTATTCATTTGTTGGTATTTTTTTTACGACATTCAATACGTATCAGCATGTACCTAGGATTTCAGGCACTTAAAACAGTTTAGTTGGTATTATTCCTCCTCATACCATGCGCTATATTTCATGTAGTTCTGAGCCGTTCTTGTAATGAAAAATTGAAGATTATCGCTCTCTAGTTTCTTGATTGGCTTAGCAGGAATTCCTCCATAGATATAGCCTGACTCGCATATCGTATTTTCTAGAACTACTGCTCCTGCTGCTATTATAACATGTTTTTTAATAACTGCATTATCCATGATAATTGCGTTCATTCCCACAAGAACCTCTTCTTCGATCGTACAACCATGAATCATTGCTCCGTGGCCTATACTCACATCATTCCCAATAGAAGTGACACTTTTTTCAAAAGTTGCATGAATGACTGAGTTATCTTGGACATTTACTCGGTCACCCAAACGTATGCTACTTACGTCTCCTCTAATCACTGCACCAAACCAAAAACTGCAATTCTCACCAGTCTCCACATCACCAACGATTCGACAAGTATCCGCCATCCATGAATTTTCTCCTATTTTGGGCGTAAAGCCCCTTAGCTTAATTAAGTTACTCATATGCCACTAACAGGAGTAACAGTATAGCCTTCTTGACGCAAGAGTGAAATTACCCCTTGTACACCTACCAAGTGCCCAGCACCTACCGCAAAAAAAGTTGGTTGCGTTCCCATATATTCTTTCATGGGAGCGATCCAATTTCTATTTCTATTATTCAACAAAATGTCCATATCACCTAGTGATTCGTCACTGAACATTGCCCCCATTCCCTTAAGGTCTTGGTCCTTATAAATAGCGATCATCTTTGCCAACTCGTCGTTTCCAGAATCTGAGTTTTTAATCGACTCAACAAGCATTTGCGCTTGATCTGAATAAGGGATAGAATCAAAAACACTCAACTGATAATCAACTGTTTCAAGACCTCCCATCTCCATTTTTCTGGTTTTCGCTATCTCCACAAATTCCATCTCGTAAGACTTCATTTCGCCGCTTTGCAATACATTTGGCGACATGTCTTCACTGGCGAAAATCGTGAGAAAGGCTGGTTTCATTCGTTCAAACAATGCCAGCGGTAAACCCATCTTATCAAAGTGCGCCTTAATCATTGAATATTCCTCAGTGGTCACTAGGTCGCTGAGTGTCTTATTGTCCTTCATTATAGCTTTTTGCATAAGAGCCATCTGTTGTGACATGTCCGACATTACATTCATGTCTATCTCGAAAACCATCCTTTTGGTTTGCTCAATAGCATTCAATGTTCCGTCTGGATAGAAGAAATCATCCTTAGGTATGATGTGAATTGTTCCGTACAAATAAGATGGGCTAGCTAATTCTTTCTTTTCAATTTTCCACAGAAGTGCTTTTTCTGTAGGGGCAAGATTTTTTGAAACGAGGCCTTGTTTTTTTGTCGAGCCACAAGCTACGAGCACCATGCTGAGGATTCCGAAGAAGGCTATTTTTACTGATTTTGTCATATTAATTTCTGAATTTACTGATTTCGTAGAATACAACACCTGCTGCAACAGATACGTTCAATGATTCTGTTTTTCCTACCTGATTGATCTTAAACGAATGGTCTATTTTTTTTCGTATGTGGTCACTAATTCCTTCTCCCTCATCTCCCATGACAACAGCAAGTGGTCCAGAAAAGTCTAGTTGATCGATTGTTTTTTCTGCGTGATGATCTGCACCGATTACTTGCAAACCCAAACCTTGGAGTGAATCAATCACATTGCTTATACTTTTTTCGCGGCACACCGTGAGATGAGACAAAGCACCAGCTGAGGACTTGAAAGTTATTTCATTGATAATTGCAGAATTTTTTAAGGGCGATACGATGGCATGTGCACCGAAAACCTCTGCGCTACGTGCAATAGCACCGAAATTTCGGACGTCAGTTACTCCGTCAAGCACAACAATAAAGGGGTTTTTACCTTGTTCATAGAGTTGGGCAACGACATTATCTATCGATTGATAATCAACCAATGAAAGGTAGGCAAGGACACCTTGATGATTACCGGAAGTCATTTTATTTAACTTTTGGGCAGGGACATGTTGAACAGGAATAGACCTTCCTTTTAGCTTTTCCCGGAGGTCTTTTTCGAATTCACCTCTAGTACCAGTCTGTAAGAAAATTTTCTCAACCTGCTTGCCGGAATCAAGTAATTCCAAAATTCCTTTACGTCCTATTACAATATTTGTATCCATATGAAGCAAAAGTAGATAAATGGTGTGGAAACCTATCTTGGACTGTCTACTTTTCGACGTAAGGCTATATTTTTTATTTTGGCGGAAGCCGAAATACTCAGAATTAGAAAATGTTCAAGAAAATGTGATAAATCAATAGAAAATAGTTGGTAATTGACGTATTGCCGAAAAAATGAATTGAATTCTGTCGGGAATACGAAATCGTTCTGCATTTTGTTTTCATAAATGTAAATACGATGTATATTGTGGTAATCTTTCAAAAATCAGGAAGAGTTAACAATTAAAATACCTACTATGCAGACAAAATTACTCAGTGTAATATTTATGCTATTCATATTCGGAGGGCTAAACGCTCAAAAATCGACGGATATTGATTTAGCGAAAAGGACTTTAGCAGAGTCATTTGAAAAATACGGACTTGAAATTGATGAAATTGACCAATTTTTGGTTTCGGATCATTACGTTTCATCGTACCATAATGCAACTCACCTTTATTTATGGCAAACACACAAGGAAGTGCCAGTTTATAATGGATTGATTACCATAGGAATTCAGGATGATGAGATATATAATATCCAGTCTGCTGCAGTTAGAGGACTTCCGTCCAAAGTGATTGATCGTCCCGTTGCCTTAGGGCCTGAAGATGCGATTCAAGCCGCAGGCGAGCAATTAGGATTTCCTAATAATGAGGATTTCACCTTGATAGAAACTAAAAGGGCTAATAGCTTTGTATATGCGTCTGCCTCTTTTGCTTCAAATAATATTCCGGTGTATCTGTGTTACGACTTGAATGCAGAAGGAATGTATGAACTTGGCTGGAACGTTGATCTTGATATTCCAGGAAGTGATTACTACTCAGTAAGAGTAAGTGCAGCAGATGGTAAAATCTTGACTAAAAATAATTATACAGTTTATTGTTCTCACGATGTAGATCTTTCACATTCTCATACGAATCGTTGTAAGTTAGACTTTTCAAAGGAACAAGGGACAAATGCAACGAATACAGCCTTAGTAAATTCAATGATGGGTGGGACTTACCGAGTGTACCCAGCGCCGGGAGAATCTCCTAATCATATAGATCATCAATTGGTAACAGATCCAGCGGATCTAGTTGCGTCTCCATTCGGATGGCACGATACAGATGGTGTAGAAGGAGCCGAAGAAACAATTACTAATGGAAACAACGTTACGGCATATTTAGATAAGGACTCAAATGATATTCCTGACGCTCCAGGTCCTGATGGTGGTGCAGAATTGGTATTTGATTTTCCACATGACCAGTCAGCTGAGCCTGTTGTAAATGAGGATGCTGCTATCACGAATTTATTCTATATGAATAATTTCGTTCATGACTTCACTTATCGTCATGGATTTGATGAAGCTGCTGGAAACTTCCAAGAGAATAACTACGGAAATGGTGGTTTTGGCGGTGATAGAGTAGAAGCTCAAGTGGCCGATGGTGCAGACTTAGCAACTCCAAATGAAAATAATGCAAACTTTGCTACTCCAGCCGATGGAGCTAGTGGTAGAATGCAGATGTTTCTTTGGGGGACAAATGAATCTGACATATTTACGGTAAATGATCCAGCACAAATCGCAGGTAAATACCCAGCGATAGCTGCACAATTTGGAGCTCCTATTACGGATGTTGCTGTAACAGGTAAAATGGTGATAGTTGATGATGGGACTACAACCCCTACAACAGGTTGCGACGAAACTGTGAACGCAGCTGATATCGCAGGAACTGTGGCATTGATCGACAGAGGAGAATGTGAATTTGGTTTCAAAGCCCTCCAAGTACAGAATGCGGGTGCTATCGCAGCCGTGATTTGTAATATTGAGGGTGTGAATGGAGGAGATGGAGATACAGATGTTTTCTCAATGGCTGGTGGTGCAGTTGGAGCACAAGTTACTATTCCTGCCGTTATGATGAGACTGAGTGACTGTAATTTAATCCGTGCTTCTATTGAAGCAGGTGTTGATGTGAACGTTACTTTACAGCTTCCGCAGATTACAGGCCCTACAAGAATTAATGGTAGTTTCGATAATGGTGTGATCAGTCATGAATTTGGTCATGGTGTATCTAACAGATTAACAGGAGGACCATCACAAGCAGGTTGTTTAGGAAATGATGAGCAGATGGGAGAAGGCTGGAGTGATTTCTTCGCTTTAGTGATGTCTGTAGAGCCAGGTGATATGGGAACTGATTCAAGAGGAATAGGGACATATGCATCTAGTCAAGGAGTAGATGGTGGAGGAATTAGAGATTTTCCGTATAGCACCGACATGTCAATTTCACCTAAAACCTATGATGATATTATAGGAACAGGTGCACCTCACCCACTTGGTGAAGTGTGGGCAGCAGTAACATGGGATATGTACTGGAGAATGGTAGATAAATATGGATATGATGCTGATGTTAATAATCAAGAAAGTGGAAATGCGCGCGCTATTAGGTTAGTAATCGAAGGTATGAAAGAACAGGGGTGTTTGCCAGGATTTTTATCGGGAAGAGATGGAATCTTAGCAGCTGATGATGCATTATATGACGGAGAGAATTTCTGTTTGATTTATGATGCGTTTGCACGAAGAGGAATGGGATATTTTGCGGATCAAGGATTAACAACTGATAGAGGGGATGGTTCTGAGAATTTCCTTTCTCATCCTAATTGTATAGACACGATGCTAATTTCAAAATCAACACCTCCATTTGTTGAGATTGGTAAAGAATTCGAAGTTACGATAAAAGTTACTAATTTCAAACAAGGAGATGTAACTGCACTTGTTGTAACAGATGAGGTACCTGAAGGTACGGAATATGTTGATGGAACAGCAAGTATTGCTGCTACTCTGAATGGAGATGTTCTTTCGTTTGATGTAGGATCAATGACTAACGGAGAGGAGTTAACAATTACATATACATTGAAAGTTCTTGATGGTTCTAAGTCTGAGACCTTATACATTGATGATTTCACAGACGGAGACGACAGATGGGATATTGATATTTTTGAAGGAACCGAGCTGTCATGGGAGTTGCAAGCAAGTGCTCTAGAAGCGGACAATGAAGGATTCAAGATCAATGATTCAGCTACAGAAGAAACAGACAATGTATTATTCTCAATAGGATCTTTTACAATTTCAGGAGATCGTCCAACTTTGAAATTCAGACATAGATATAACACTGAAACTGGGAATGATGGTGGATTCATATCAGTAAGACCTGAAGGTCAAGAAGGATGGATTCGATTGAACGCTGACAACAACGTAAGAGATGGATACAATGTAACTCTTGCCTATGGGACTTTTGCACTTCCTAATTTATCTGCTTTTAGTGGAGACAGCGAAGGTATAATTCAGTCTTACCTTGATTTGTCAGATTATTCTGGACAAGATATTCAGGTGAGATTTAGATTTGGAACAGATCCGGAAGCTGGTGCAGAAGGTGACTTTACAGGATGGGGAATTGATGATTTTGAAATTCTTGATTTGAAAGATTTTGCTGGAACTGCGTGTATCAATATTGATGGCGAGCAAGAAAATTGTGCTACAGCAATTACATTGATTGAGTCAAATGGCGTTATAGCTTTGAATGATGTTGAACGAGATGATTTCAGCATGACTTTATTCCCTAATCCAGCGAATAGCACAGTAAATGTTAGTGTTGTTAGTACGGAAAATGCTGATGCAACTTTACAGGTGATAGCTGTTGACGGTACATTAGCTGGCACTCAGAATGTAAGACTAAATACAGGGAAAGATATTATCGCTGTTAATATAGAAAACCTATCAAGTGGTGTGTACTTTGTTAAATTGAATAGCTCTACACAGCACTCCATTAAGCGATTAGTAATTGAGTAATGGATAGATAGTTGGGCTTTCGCCCAAAGATTGCCCCCTTGTGAACATAGAGGGTAAACGAGGCCCCAGTGCGAAAGTGTGCTGGGGCCTTTTTATGTGCCATGCATATTATGTACTGATAGGGTCAAACCGTCAAACCCGATTATCCATTAGGTTTTCGTCAGGAGAGCATTAATCTAAAACAGAATTGGTATTACCTCTTGAACTACCTGCGAAATATAGCGCTTCGCTAATTTTCACTCAGTCATTATCGCGATGCTGTGGATCATTCGTAAAAACCTATACTATCATTGATAGTACAAGTCTCATTACAAAGTTCTATTACCTAAATTGGGTTGAAATGCAAAGAGAATGGGAGCTCAATAGTTTTTTTGAAGCGCAGGCGTGGTTACCATCACGGTGAGCATGAAAAGAGCTGGACGTCCCAATGTTGAAGCAGTTTGAGTTCGTACTAGAGATTCTTAACACATATTTCGGGTTAAAGTCACGAAGGAGCCTATTTGGCGGGAATCGTTAGTTGATCGCAAGGGTATTAACTGTGAAGTAGAATCTGAAGGAAGCCTGAGGTAAACTGTTGATATGACGCGGAGAAACATGGTCAAAGGCCACGCATGTAGTAGGATAATTGAGCAATAGCCGAAACAAAAAAAGCCTTTGGACGTAAGTCCAAAAGCAATTATGTTTTTTACCATACTGAAATGGCATATAACCACAGTGCATCACTGTAGCATGAAATTCAATAGATAATTACTTATCTCCGAATTTAGTTTGTCTATATTCAGCACTGATTATCTCATGTCTTCTTTCAACAGAAGGCTTAGTAAAGTGCTTTCTTCTTCTTAGTTCTTTCAATGTTCCAGTACTAAGAAATTTTCTTTTGTAACGCTTAAGAGCTCTATCAATTGACTCTTCTTCTTTTACATTAATTATTAACATTCAATTATTTTGTTTATTTTTTTAGAGCCGCAAATGTATGAATTATTTTTAGTCCACACAATATATTTTTATAGAATAAATTTCTTTTCCATCGCAAGTAACTTTATTTTCAATTTATCGTCACATATGCATATATCAACTTTTACCCTTTCTCCTTAAAAAAACCATATATGAAAGCGTTACATTTTATTTCTACTGCACTTGTTATCATGTTTTCTAGCCTAGGACTTTTAGCAAGTAATACTTCTGAAATGGCTGCCTTAATTCAAGGCCGAGTTATAGAAAAGGTAACGGATGCTCCGTTAGCTTACGTCAATATAGGAGTCGTAGATAAAGGTGTAGGAACCGTCACAAATTCCAAAGGTGAATTCACCTTAGTGATTCCCTCTTCACTTAATGAGCAGACCATCCGTGTATCTATGGTAGGTTATAAAACACTTGAATATAAGGTTTCAGACTTTGTTGCAAAAATCAATAACGACTACAATATTTTTCTTGAACCAGATGTCACAGTCATACAGGAGATTGCCATTGTTGATTCTAAAATGCGTTCATACACTAAGGGTAATAGATCGAAAACTCAAAATTTTACGGTGGGTTTCGAATCTGACACATTAGGAAATGAGTTCGCTACGAAAATCAAGATTCGAAAAAGAAGGACTATTCTTAAGGATGTCCGATTATCTATTGTAGAAAACACATTTGATACGCTTAGATTCAGATTGAATATATATGCAGTGAAGAATGGAAAACCTGGTGCGTTACTTAATAAAGAAAATATTATCCTAGAAACTGTAAAGAAGGACAGCGAAATTTTAATTGTAGACTTGCTGCCTTATAATGTTATTGTTAGTAGGAATTTTTTCGTAAGCCTAGAGTGGATCGAAAATGCTATTCTTGATGTTGAAGAGATCGAAAAAGAAGCAATGGGTCTGGATGATGAAAATGCAGAAGATGTGGAAGATGATGATAAACCTGACGTTTCTTTCTCTGCGCAGTTTCCCGCTCGGACGGTCTATTATCGAAGTACAAGTCATGCCAGGTGGAGAAGTATCAATGGACTAGGCATAGGTATTGAAGTAACCTATTTACAGTAATCTATAGAAATATGTTGCTCTTAGCAAATCATCAATAAGCGATGTTGTCCCTGTTTTTCTTGTGGAGCGCGATGGATACATGGAAGAACTTGGCTTTCTGGATGATCAACTGCTAATCTCCAAAAATTACCTACACCTAGTGATATTGTTTTAGCCTGCGGTAGTGCATGATAGTGAAGATCGAAGAAGTACTCATTTAGAAACTCATCAAAGCCGTCCTCTTGTCCGTCATAAAGCTTTCTAAGGTCTTCCCTAATTTTAGGTATCAACACTTTCTTGATTGCTTGTGAATGGGGAAGAATTTCACTTGGCTCTCCGAAGTATGTGCATAAAATAGTATCGGTAGGTACTGTGGAACTATCAACATGAAAAGAATATACGTCCGTGGGTAAGAGCGGAAAATCTTCATCCTTTTCATAGCACTTAATGACGTTCAGTATTGGTTTAGCTCCGTGAGCTTGAAGTTTCTTCATGTCGTTTATTAGGATATCACGAGCTGTTTGCCCAGACTTACTTAGCTCGAAACTTAGAAGATCCGCAACTTCAAGTACAACTATGTTTTCTTCCATTTGCACTTTTGCTACAATCTCCGAAAAGTCACCTCCGAGATCTCGAGAAAAACAGATCGCATTAATTTCTCCTTCAAAAGGAGTAGCTAGGAAGTTTTCGAAATTTGTAACACATTGCACTTGGTTTTCAGCTTTACATAGATCTAACATAGATTGAAAGTAATGATTTTGAACTATTAATTAACAGGCTAACAAACTACAGCACACATACGTATTGTTGATCTCGTATTAATGTGTATTCAGTGTTAGCTCAGCCCTAATCCTGCCAGCTTCATGAATTTGCCTATGAATAAGATCTTATCTAGTTTCTTGTTAATCTTCTTTTCTACTTTTGGAATTACTGTATACAGCTGACGAACATATGGTTTCGTAGCGAGTCGAGCACCATACAATAGTTTCTCTGCATCGTTAAGATTCAGGTACCAATGGCTAATTTCTTTATAAATCCTCTCCACAGGTTGCTTGTTCTGCCGAGAATACAATTTGATGAATTTTATTACATCTTTCGTCTTATTATATTCAAGACTATTTTCCAACGCCTCCACAGTATATGCAGCTAGAATATCCAGTTTTTCGATAGGGTCCATCTTCTTAATGGCAAGTTGTTGCATCTGTGTATTATGCACCAACAACTCTTTATTCATGCGTGTCGAGGTGCACGATGTTCCAATTAACATAGTTGCCAGAAGCACGTAAATATGTTGGACTTTCAATAAGTGTCTAGTCAAATTCAATGGTATCACCAGGTTTTAGTTTTTGATCTGAAGGGTTTCCAAATAAATCCGTTGGTTGATTAGTTGCAGCTGGAGTTTCTTCCTTTTTCTCAGCAGCACTAAGCATATCTTCTGGTACTTCTTCAGGTTCCACTGAAGTCAATTTACCTTCGAATAGTCTATTCCCGGCAGCTTTCCAGCCTTTCACATCAATGAGTGAAGTTAATTCATACTTTTCAGTCATTTTCTTATTCCCTTTCTTATAATTCAGAATGACTGGATCAAGAGGTCTATTTGAGATGTAATAGAGGGCAGAAGATCTATGATCCGATATGAATTTATACATCGTATCAAACTTAGATGTTTCTATTTTGAAACGTTTTACCATAGTTTTTCCCTTCTCACCATCATAGTACACGCAATTGAAGTCCGTTTCGGGATTGTATTTAAACTTAGCTGTTACTTGCTCAATATTATTTACTTTGATATCTATATTGAGATCTCGAAGAAGATATTCACCGGATTCATAGATCAAGAGAAGGGCATCTCCACTATCGAATTCACCAAGTAGTTCGCCACGTTCGTTCTTGTTAAGTCGACCACTTACTGGATCGATATAGAATTTTTGAGCGCCAAGGGAAGAGGTTCCAACTTCTAGTTGCACAACTTTCTTGACTGGATATTTAGTAACTGTATTACCCTGCGATCCTCGACCTTTTATAGCAAGGTCAGCAAAATCATACTCAAATAGTTTCTTTTTGGCGGTACAGCCAGGGCTTAATTGAATACTCACTAGTTCAGTTTCACCGTTTTTATTATGAGTAAAATACAGAACTTTCGAACCTTTTGTTCCTTTTGTCAAGTCGTATTCTCGATCTCTTGTGATTGACTTAACGTTGAAGCGTTTTGCCATAGTCTTGCCACTTGCTCCATCCACGTACATCATGTTGTAGGTGGTTCTATCGTCCCCTTTCTTCCATACTGCAATGTGTAGAATGTTCTTTCCCACAAATACCTTGTCGGAAATTCTATACACCCCAAATTTTCCATCTTTTCTGAAGACTATAATATCATCAATATCGGAACAATCCTGGACAAATTCGTCTTTCTTCATTCCAGTCCCCATAAAGCCCTCTTTCCTGTCTACGTATAGCTTGGCATTATTAGCTACAACTCTTCTCGCACTGATATTGTCGAACTCTGTAATTTCAGTCTTACGCTCTTTCCCTTCACTGTACTTGCGTTTTAATTCCGCGTAGTAGTCAATTGAGAATTGCACTATATTAGCAAGGTTGAAATTTACCTTTTCTAATTCGTCTAGTATATTGGATATAAGCTCATCAGCCTTGAAGCTGTTGTACTTCGATATCCTCTTGATTTTGATTTCGGTCAGGCGCACAATATCTTCCTCTGTGATATTTCGATTAAGAATCAAGCGATCGTCTGTACCTGACTTAGCTGTGTCTGGAGTAGAAACGTATTTATCTAATCCCTTTCGAATCGCTAGAAGCACCTCTTCCCAAGATTCGCACTCCTCGATATCCCTATATATTCTCTTCTCAATAAAAATCTTCTCAAGACTCGCAAAGTGCCATTTTTCCTCAAGCTCACCTTTCTTTATTTCAAGTTCCCGACGTAAAAGTTCTTTTGTATTTTCTGTGCAAACTCTGAGAATATCAGTAACTGAAAGAAAATGTGGTTTGTTGTCAATGATAATACAGGCATTTGGGGAAATACTTTCTTCGCAACGAGTAAATGCATAAAGTGCATCTATTGTCATTTCAGGAGAAGTTCCACTTTGTAGATCGATGTGAATATCTACCTCTTTCGCAGTATTATCAACTACTTTTTTGATTTTTATTTTACCCTTATCGTTAGCTTTTATGATCGAATCGATCAGTGAATTCGTGGTAACTCCATAGGGAAGCTCACGAATTGACAATGTGTTTTTATCCACAATCTCTATTCTCGCACGAGAGCGTACCTTTCCGCCTCTTTTTCCATCGTTATATTCCCTTACATCAACCATGCCGCCATGCATGAAGTCTGGGTAAATGACAGGTGTTTTTCCTTTCAATAACTTTATTGAAGCATCAATTAATTCAATAAAATTATGTGGAAGAATTTTGGTAGAAAGTCCTACGGCAATACCTTCAACACCTTGCGTAAGAAGTAATGGAAACTTAACAGGAAGTGTGACAGGTTCTTTCTTCCGACCATCATAACTCATTTGCCATTCAGTAGTCTGGCTGTTGAAGATAACTTCAAGTGCAAATTTTGTTAGTCTCGCTTCAATATATCGAGGAGCTGCGGATCGATCTCCTGTCCTTGTGTCTCCCCAGTTCCCTTGCGGGTCAATGAGTAAGTCTTTTTGGCCTAAGCCAACTAAAGCATCCCCTATCGCAGCATCTCCATGCGGATGATACTGCATAGTCTGTCCTATGATATTGGCTACTTTGTGGTAACGCCCGTCATCCATCACTTTCATAGCATGAAGTATCCTGCGATGTACAGGTTTCATCCCATCTTCAATTGCCGGAACCGCCCTTTCAAGAATTACGTACGACGCATAGTCGAGGAAATATTCTTGATACAGACCGTTCAGCGTTATTATTTCACTGTTCGATTCTCTTTCCATAAATGATTCTAAAGCGCTAAAATATAAAAGAATTTTTATATATGTACATCGAATCGCTTTATATGCACACTTTATCCATATTTTCTAAGGCTTGCGGAAGTCTTAATTTGGCTGCTTTTCTCATGTCCTTACAGGCAGCATCTGCTTGTTCAAGTTGGACATTGGCATTTGCTCTGTTGTAGTAAGCCTCTGCAAACTTGGGATTTAGCTTGATCGCCGTTGAAAATTTCTGGTGTGCCTCTTTGTATTTTTTCATGTTAAGGTAAGCCACTCCCAAAGAGTAGTGAACCTGTGGATTCTTTGGCTCATTTTTTTCTAAAACCTTGTAATCGCCCAGTGCTTCTTCGTATAATTCTTCATTGAGATAACATATTGCGCGATTTTTTCTTGCTGAAGCATGCTCAGGATTCGCTTCTAATGCCATACTAAAGTCCATCATGGCAGAACGGCTGTTGTTCATTTTCATTTTGCAATATGCTCTATAATAATATGCATCAGCCAATGAAGGATCTTGCTGTAACGCATTCCCAAAATCTTGAATCGCTTCACTATATTTTTCTTGATTAAGGTAGGCCTTTCCTCGCGCTAAGTACACCCTTTTATTCCCTGGTTTAACTTCCAGAGCTTTCGTATACGCTACTTCTGCGGAATCGTAATCTTTTAATTTATCATTTGCGATCCCTAAATTAAACCAGGCGTTCATGCTTTTAGGATTCAATTCAGCTGCATTCTTAAGATCTTTTTTTGCTGGCCCATATTCTTTCAGATTAAGTAAGCACGTTCCTCTGTTCATGTATGCTTGTGCATACGAAGGATCGAGCTTAATAGCCTCAGTATAAGAGAAAATTGCCGTATCATACATTTTGAGTTTCATCAAGGCGTATCCTTTGTACAAGTGAGCTTTCTTAAATGCTGGATCGTATTTTAGGGTAAGATCGAAATCGGAAATCGCATCTTCGTATTGCTTCAGATTTAATTTAGCATTCGCCCTGTTGTAGTATGCCGATGCATAATCAGGCTTTTCCTTTATTGCCATGGAGTAATATTCTATGGCTTTGTTATAGTCTTTGTCTTGGAAATGGTCAACTGCAGTATTGAAATATTCAGCTGCTTTTACTTCGTCTTGTGCAACTAGAGAGATAGAAGAGATGCACAGTATTGTTAGTATAAATACGCACTGTACTTTATTAATCAGATTTTTACACATAAGATAATTATTTAACATGTTGATGCAAATATATCTATATTTCTTAAATAACAGCTCATCTTTGAGTGAAGCATTTAGAAAGTAGATATGATGTTTAGAGTGTAAGGATGCTTTATGTGTAATGTTGATTTTTGTTAACGTAGTACGGTGGGCTTTCGCCCAAAAATAAATCCGTTTGCTTCTAGAATTCAAATAGCTAACGTCTTTCAACTAAAATAAATTACATTTGTTATCTGTTTTATTGTCAGAAATGAACGAATGATTTCTGATCTTTACTTCTATATACAGTATACCGTAAGACACGATACCATCTTAAATAAAACCGTTTTGGTTTTTGGTACGTAAATAGTAGATAACAATATATGGTGGAATTACGATTTTCGCAAAATCTACCAAAACAAGAGAAAACTAATTGACTAGCCCTTAATTTTGGGCCTCGAGCCCAATTATAAATTTATGAAGCAAAGGCAAGAATATATTGACCTAGATATTACTGCAAGTTCAAGGAAAGAAGACCACATTACGTTGGCTTTTGCTAGTCAGCAAGACCGCATGTTATTAGATAGTAGGTTTGACTATGAACCTATGTTGTCAAGACATCTCGAAGATGAAACCATGCTGCACGGAGAATGGGCGGGTTACAACTTGAAGCTACCCTTGTGGGTGAGTTCCATGACAGGAGGTACTGAAAAAGCTAAGAAAATCAATTTCAATCTTGCGAGAGCTTGTGGGAAATATGGCTTTGGTATGGGACTTGGTTCATGTCGATCCTTATTATTTTCAGATGAATATTTCGAGGATTTCAATGTCAAGTATTTAATGGAAGATTATCCATTGTATGCTAATCTAGGAATTGCACAAGTTGAGATACTAGCAGAAAATAGTGACTGGGAAAGGATTAAAGAGATGGTAGGTAAGTTGCGTGCTGATGGATTGATTATACATGTAAATCCCCTACAAGAATGGCTGCAACCGGAAGGTGATCGTTTTAAGAAACCTCCTATCGAGACGATAAAAAGAGCACTTGATAACTTGGATATGCCAATCATCGTAAAAGAAGTAGGTCAAGGAATGGGACCGGCGAGTCTTGATGCATTAATGAGATTACCACTGAAAGCGTTAGAGTTTGCAGCGAGTGGAGGAACTAATTTTTCCACTATCGAGCTTTTCCGTGCTGATAAATCTCGGAAAGAGATGTTAGAAAATGCGACTAAAGTAGGGCACACGGCAGAACAAATGGTTCAGATTTTGAATCAATTGATTGAGCAGAATGGGAGTGATTACTTAACGAAAGATGTGATTATTTCTGGTGGAGTCCGTGACTTTTTAGATAGTTATTATCTTAGAAATCTAGCAAATTTCAGTGCTGTTTCTGGTCATGCAAGTGCATTTTTAAAGCATGCTTTAGTTGATGAAGAATCCTTAGATAGATATATAGATACAATGCGAGAGGGATTGTTGATGTCAGAATCTTTTTTAAGAGTGAGAGACTCAAAATAAAATATTATGAACAAGCGAATTTCTGGTTTTTCGAAACTTAACAAGGCAGGGAAGATTAAGTGGATAGTGAAAACTTTCTATAAAGACCCTGAGAATGTCATGAAGGAGTTGATGAGTTACTGGCATAGTAACGAGGAAGAACAGAAAATTTTCGACGGCTTTTCAGAAAATACCATCAGTAATTTTATGCTCCCATATGGAGTAGCTCCCAATTTTATGATCAACAATAAGGTGTACGCTGTACCGATGGTTATAGAGGAAAGTTCGGTAGTTGCTGCGGCGAGTAGTGCAGCGAAATTTTGGGCAGACAGGGGAGGATTTAAAGCTGAGATACTAGGGACGCGAAAGATAGGGCAGCTGCATTTCAAGTGGCAGGGAAATCCGCTGAAGTTGCGTTCACGTCTAGATGAGATTACGGAGTTCTTGATGACAGAAGTGAGTGATATCACAAAGAATATGGAAAAGAGAGGCGGGGGAGTGAGAGATATAGAGTTAATTGATTTTTCTGCTAAACTTGATAACTACTATCAACTAAGAGTAAGTTTCGAGACCTGCGATAGCATGGGAGCTAACTTCATTAATAGTGTTCTTGAGCAATTCGGACAATCTTTACAACAGTTTGTAATTGATGATGCCAATTTCGTAGGAGAGGAGAAAGACCTCGAAATAATAATGGCAATCTTATCTAATTTTACACCCCAATGTATGGTTCGTGTTACGGCGTCCTGTCCTATCAAGGAGCTTGGAAGCTTTCCTGGAAATATGGATGATGAAACGTTTGCCCGAAGATTTTACGAGGCGATTAAGATCGCTCATATCGATTCTTATAGGGCGACAACTCATAACAAAGGAATCTTTAATGGTATAGATGCCGTGGTTCTAGCTACAGGAAATGACTTTAGAGCAATAGAGGCATGTGGACATACTTATGCTGCAAAGGTAGGGAGTTACAAGTCGCTTAGTAATTGTAAAATAGATGATGGAATTTTTACTTTCTGGATGGATCTCCCGTTGGCTGTAGGGACCGTAGGTGGATTAACTAGTCTGCACCCAATGGCGAAGAGATCGCTAGAATTATTAGGGAATCCTTCAGCTGAAGAACTGATGTCAATAATTGCAGCAACTGGATTAGCTCAGAATTTTGCTGCTGTGAGGTCTCTTGTTACAACGGGGATTCAACAGGGTCATATGAAAATGCATTTGCAGAATATCATAAATTCACTAAACGCGACTCCTGAAGAGGAAAAGAAACTAATTGCGCACTTCGAAGACGAAGCAGTCAGTTTTTCTGCGGTTCGTAATACGTTAGAATTAATTCGAACGGAAAATAATTCCAAAAATAAGGCAAACTAGTAATGGAGAATAAGGCGGTGACTGATGAATTACCTGGTAAAGGTGATTACACGATTCTTATGTTTCTAAGTTTGATCTGGGGGTCTTCGTTCATATTAATTAAGCTTGGTCTCGACTTTTTTACTCCAATGCAAGTAGGGGCTTTACGAATATTTATTGCTGCTATAGCCTTTATTCCTATTACGATTTACAAGCGCAAACAGATTGATTGGAAACTATGGCCATACTTTATCTTGATAGGGTTGACGGGCAGTGGGATACCGAGTTTCTTGTTCCCGCTTGCTCAGCAAGAGTTATCTTCAAGTATTGCTGGAATATTAAATTCTATTACTCCCATATGGACTTTATTGATAGGCGCTTGGATTTTTAAGTCCAGGATTACCAAAGGAAAATTATTTGGTGTTCTTGTTGGCTTTGCTGGAGCAGTGCTCCTGATTTTACAGGGTCAAGAATTAGAGTTGAATGATAAGTTGTATTACGGGTTCTACATCTTATTGGCGACGATTTGTTACGGAACTAGTGTAAATGTGGCTAAAGCCAAAATGAATCATGTCGACCCAACACTGCTCATGTCCGTATCTTTCTTGTTTGTATTGCCTATAGCTGTAGTCACATATTTTATAACAGGTACGCATACCGTAATTATAAATACTCCTGGTATTTCTGAAGGAATTTTTTATGTTGGTTTACTCTCTCTAGCTGCTACTTTTTATGCCAGCATTGTCTTTTATAAACTGGTCCAACGAACGAATCCTGTATTCAGTTCAAGTGTCACTTACTTGATTCCTGTAGTGAGTTTATTCTGGGGTGTACTTGATGGTGAGGCTTTTGGCATTTACCATGTGTTAGGCATGGTATTCATCTTAGTGGGTGTATATCGAATCAGAAAATAAAACGATACTATCATTCGATTCTTCTGATAATAGCTTGTGTGCAAAGAGAAAAAAAATGCTGGTAAGCACTTTAACCTGAAATATGCATTAAGATATCTAGTACGAGCTGAAACTGCTTCGATAATGGGAACGTCCAGCTCTTTTGATGCTCGCCGTGATTGTAACCACATCTGCGCTTCAA
>CALBVQ010000176.1 GCA_937969485.1 uncultured Saprospiraceae bacterium
ATCAACTTAAAGAAAGCAGGGTTCAAAAAGCATTAAATCAATTGAGCTTTGATAATGATTCCTATTCAATAATTAAGAACCCAGCATACATAGTAAGCAATTCTGACCTAGATGCTTCTTGGAAATCACTACCTGAGCTAATAGCAAATCAACCTCATATAAAGAGCTAAATCAAATCACTTTATTGGAAATATATTTGAAACGAAATTCAATACATATAAAAAAGGATGTAGAAAATATTAACCATCTAATAAAACTTATACTACTAATACCAATTCTGTTTTAAGGTTTTACTTTATTTTCAAGAATTATTAAATCAAGTACAAGGTAGAAAACGCAAGGATAGCCTTAGCTATCACGGGTATTTCTAACGAAGTAATTGCTTTTGTAAACTTGAAAATATGCGAAATTCTAAAACAGAATTGGTATTACATACTCAAAAGAGTTTTGTTGCTACTGTGACCACCTACCGCTAGTTTATCTTACTAATCTAAAAATAGCATTGGCTAATTGGTGGATTGATACCTTCAGGAATCTCTATATGTAACACCTACAATCTCCTTTAACGACTGGTTCTTAAGCTTACTTTCCAACCAGGAAAGAATGTCCAGATAGATAAATGCCCTTCGCTCATAAGGATCCTTACTCATCTCACTAAAGATAAGATGGTATTCCTTGATTATCTTTTTGTGTTCCAATGAGCCTGTAGATCTTAAGGTGGTGAAGAATTTCATCGCTTGTTCTAGAAACTCGTTTAGACTTTTTTTCCTTTTAAAATAATTTGAATAGGTATTAATCAGATATTGCAGTAAGTCAATATTTCCAAGTTCGTAATGACACAACAACTTCATTACTCTGGCATAATTTTGTAAATCCTCTCTTAAATTATGTAATTCGTTGTTGATAATCTTATCCAAGTATGATACTGCTTTGGATAGGTTCCCATAGCCAAAGTAGATCCATGCAAATTTATAGTAAAAGACCATGATTCGATGTTGATCTAATTTGAGTTTATATCTTAGGATTCTATTGACTGACCGTTGTATGACTTTGTCAGCTTGATCAAATTGTCCACTCAAGATGATGCTGTCCAACCTTCCAGAATGCACATAAAGAAAGGAGATTATTTGAGTATTCGTATTGAACTTCTTATAATTCCGTTTACGAAAGGCCTCCAACTTCTCAAGGTAGTTCGCATGAGTGTGTTTGTCCTTGATATGGATTGCACTTGATAGTACGTAATGGTGGCCTCTTATGTAAAGATCTACATCCTTTTCAATCATGATGGGATTATTATCCAGTAGTTCTACCCACTCAATTGCATACTTAATACAAGATTCAAAGTCCAACAGTATATAGTTGTACCAAACTCTGGACTGGACATAATAGATTCTTTCTATCAGTCCAAGATCATCGAGCTCCATATGATCGATGT
Organism: uncultured Saprospiraceae bacterium; assembly: GCA_937969485.1. Lineage (GTDB taxonomy): Bacteria > Bacteroidota > Bacteroidia > Chitinophagales > Saprospiraceae > JAHDFB01. Next base: position 1,436 of record CALBVQ010000176.1, read on the forward strand.
GCTTATGGTATAATGTACGAATTTCAGCGGCCTCTTCCTTGCTACGTACATGTCCATTTTGAAGATATTTACCGTGGATTTTTATTCTCAAATTACTAAGACTAACAATGTGGTTGGCATCAGTTTGTATCAACTCACTTTCGGCGATCATCACTTCTGCTTTGGAACCACCACTTCTAGTAATATGTCGGGATTCGATTTTTTTCTCAAATTCCATAAGCGTTAGTTGCATGTAAATCATATGATTTTTCTTTGCAAGATCTTTCGCTTTTTTAATCAATTTCAATGCTTGTAGATATAGACCTTTACCGTATAAAATATAGGCAAAGTCAAGATATTCTCGCACCTTAAAATTAGCATGTTTATCCTTGTGTAACATGCGTAAACTGATAATAATCTGTCGATACAAGTGTCTCTTTAGATTAGCGTACTGCCCTTTTTCTATGCCACCCATTTCTGCTATCAGCTTTCCATCATTAAGGGTCTTTTGCTTATCCATCAAATCGAAAAGTTTAAGAAACATAAGATCCGTCCGTTCCATAATTCTGGTGGAAAACAACCTAAAGTTCCGTTTCTCTGCTTTAGAAAGGGATTTTACTAGGCTAAATACTTGATCTGATTGTGAGATAGGCATAACAAGCATAAAGATAATAAAATAATGATTATCAATGATTTAATTACTGTAAAATGTTGTAAGCCATCACATTTTAAGCAGATAAGACCATAAATAAGATTGCACTCCTCGATAACTTTAGAAACGAATTAAACAAAATAGGAACGATGAAGAAAATCGAAGCTATCGTCAGAGCATCAAAATTTGGAGAGGTCAAAGATGCATTGGCAGAAAGGGAAATATACTTTTTTACTTTTTATGAAGTCAAAGGCTATGGTCATCAAAAAGGGGAAACACGATCTTATAGAGGAACAGTATATGACGTGGGATATCTAGCCAGAATCAAGATAGAAATAATTGTAAGTGAGCATTTTCTGGAAACAGCGATATCAGTGATCGAAGCAGCGGCTAAAACCGGCGAAAAAGGGGACGGGTTGATATATGTATCCGATTTAGACAAAACAATAAATATCCGTACGGGAAAAACGGGTAGTGAAGCAATTAATACATAAACAAATAGAAAACAACTAAACATAGATGGAGATCAACGAATCATTAACTATAGCTACTGAAGCCTTAGCAGCTGCTAACAAAGCTAATTTCATTGCAAATAATTTATGGATGCTAGTATCAACCGTTTTGGTATTTATAATGCATTTGGGTTTTGCAACGCTTGAAGCTGGTTTTGTTCAAAAGAAAAACGTCGTAAATATATTGTTTAAAAATATCATGATTGTGGCCATTGGGTTGCTCTCATATTATTTTATTGGCTTTAATCTGATGTATCCTGGAGTTGATGGAGGGGTCTTCGCTTTTGGGGGATTTGGACTAAATAATCCCGAAGGTGCTGCGGGTTTGATAGATTATGCAGATGGGAAATACACCTATTACACTGATTTTATTTTTCAAGGAATGTTTGCTGCTACTTGTTGCACGATTGTCTCAGGTGCAGTTGCTGAACGAATAAAATTGCTTCCTTTTTTAATTTTCTGTTTATTCTTTGTGACGCTTTCGTATCCAATCACGGGTTATTGGAAATGGGGTGCCGGATGGTTAGATGCCCAAGGCTTCTATGATTTTGCTGGATCTACCATTGTACATTCTGTCGGCGGATGGGGCGCATTAGCGGGGGCCATATTGTTAGGGCCAAGAGTAGGCAAGTATTCAAAAAGAGGTATCAAACCGATACCAGGTCATAGTATGCCAATTGCAACTATTGGAGTTTTCTTACTATGGTTTGGTTGGTTTGGATTCAATGGAGGGTCGGTACTTTCTGCAGATCCAGGACTCGTTTCCTTAGTTTTTGTGAATACCTCCCTAGCTGCTGCGGCTGGGGCAATCGGTGCATTCCTTGTTGCTAAAGTAGTATACAAAAGCTATGACTTAGGTATGGTGCTTAACGGTATCTTAGGTGGCTTAGTGGGAATTACGGCAAGTGCTGATGGAGTATCTGTACCAAGTTCCTTATTGATTGGTGCGATTGCCGGAGGAATCATTCCACTTTCTGTCAACTTTTTTGACAGAATAAAAATAGATGACCCAGTTGGTGCAACTTCGGTTCACTTGGTTTGCGGTGTATGGGGGACGATTGCAGTTGCGCTGTTTGGGAATTATGGTGAAGGAGTAGGAGCCCTTGGCGTGCAGTTAATGGGCATTGCTGCAGTTGGTGTATTCACATTCTCGTTTGCATTTCTGGTTTTCTTCTTATTAAAAATTACCGTTGGCATTAGAGTAGATACTGAAGAAGAGACAAAAGGACTTGATATCGGTGAGCATCAAGCCGTGGCTTATGGTTAATTATGAAATATTCAAAAAAAAATGGGCTGTAAGTAATTCTATAAGCCCGTTAGTACTGGAAGTTGGTGGAGTTAAAAAATTAAAATTAGTATGGAAGATTATACGACAAAAAAAAGAAAGGGACTCTATACACCTGAACTCGAAAAGGATTCTTGTGGCGTAGGATTGCTTTGTGATCTCAATGCAAAACCAAGTAGATACATAGTAGATTCTGCACTTACCATGTTAGAAAATATGGAGCACAGAGGTGCCTATGGTGCAGAAAAAAATACGGGAGATGGAGCTGGTATCCTAGTGCAAATACCGCATAGTTTCTTTTGTTTTGATAATTTATTAGGTAATGACATGCCAAATATTCGTGAGTACGGAGTGGGTATGTTTTTTTTTCCTAAAGACAAAAACAAGAAAAGTTTTTGTAAGTCCATCATAAAAAAATATATCCATATGTATGATATGATTGACTTTATGACCAGAGAAGTTCCAGTAGACAACACCTTGCTAGGAGTCTCGGCAAAAAGAACAGAGCCAGATATGGAACAATGGTTTGTGAAATTTAAAAAGAATAAAGACAATGAAACACTCGAAAATCAGTTATTTTTCTTGCGATCTTCTATCCTTAATGACGCCTACGCACAAGATGCTAGCCTTATTGATGACTTTTATATCACCTCACTTTCTTCCAAAACAATTGTGTACAAAGGACAGTTATCAGCCGTCCAACTTAGGCCTTATTTTTTGGATCTACAAGATGAGAAATTTGAGAGCGCCGTTGCTATTGTGCACAGTAGATTTAGTACCAACACCGTACCGAAGTGGAAACTAGCACAACCTTTTCGTTGTATTTCTCACAATGGAGAAATCAATACGATACAAGGAAACATCAACTGGTGGCAGGCAAGAGAAAAAGTGTTAAAGCTTTCCGAAACTTTTGACAGTAACTTAAAAAATGTCTTCCCAATTTGTGACCCCTATATTTCAGATTCTGGGAATTTCGATAATGTGGTTGAGTTCTTGCTCAGAAGTGGTCGCTCTCTACCTTATGCCATGATGATGATGATTCCGGAAGCTTGGCAGAATGATACTACGCTTCCAGATTACAAAAAAGCATTTTATCAATTTCATGATGCCATCATGGAACCGTGGGATGGTCCTGCCTCATTGTGCTTTACAGATGGAACAATTGTAGGTGCAGCATTGGATAGAAATGGATTGAGGCCGTCCCGATATGCAATAACAGATGATGATATCTTGATTCTCGGAAGTGAAGCAGGTTGCCTTTGTCTCGACCAATCTAAAATTGTCAAGAAATTCAGATTACAACCAGGTAAAATGTTGGTCATTGATTTGGATCAGCAACGTATCATATCCGATGATGAGGTTAAAGCAACCATTTGTAAAAAACAGCCTTTTCAAAGTTGGATAGATCAGCACACCATTGACCTCAATCAAATGAAGTCAAACACAGAATTTACACCTGATTTTTTTTCCCCACAAAAACTACTTCAAAATCAAATTGCTTTTGGTTTTTCAAAGGAAGATGAAACTTTAATCATCAATTCCATGACCACAAATGCTAAGGAACCTATCGGATCAATGGGGGCAGATATTCCGTTGGCAATTCTTTCTAAGTTCGCGCAACATCCGTCCAATTATTTCAAACAACAATTTGCACAGGTCACAAATCCACCTATAGATTCAGTAAGAGAAAAATTCTTTATGTCGCTCAAAACTTACTTGGGAGGCACTGGTGGAATCATTAATATGAGACCAGCCGAAGCTGCTGTATTGAGAATAGATTCGCCAATTCTTTCTCCTAGAAATTTTAAAAAAATTAAGGGATTAGATGAAAAGCTATTCAATTTTGCAACCATATCTCTAAGATATAGAGTCGATGAGGGCATAGAAGCGGCATTGAACAGAATCAATAATGAAGTGGAAATGGCAGCTTATGATTCCAATCTTATTTGTCTAAGTGATAGGGGGATGGACGAAGATCACCTCACAATTCCTACCTTACTTGCTGTAGGATGTATTCACCACTTTATGATCCAAAGAGGTAAGCGAAAAAAAATATCATTAATTGTTGAAGGTGGTGATGTTTGGGAGACTCATCATATGGCAACTTTGATTTCTTATGGAGCAGATGCAATTTACCCATATATGGCATATGCTAGTTGTATGGCACTTTCTAACAATAAATCAATGATTCCCTCTTCACAAGGTATTGATGCTTACATAACTGCTGCAGAAAATGGGCTACTTAAAATCATGTCAAAGTTAGGGATCTCTACCATAAACTCTTATAAAGGTGCCCAGACTTTTGAAGCCTTAGGAATCAGTCAAAAAGTCGTGGACAAGTGCTTCAAAGGAACCATCACAAGGATAGAAGGTTTGGACTTCGAGGGATTTCAAAAAGAATTGCAAGCAAAACATAGGCTAGCATTTGCTAACACTAAAAAGAGCAATAGACTTCCAGATTTAGGTTTGCAACAATGGAAGAAAACTGGTGAGCACCACTTATTCAATCCACAATCCATCCATCTACTTCAACATGCGACCAAATTAAACAAGTACGAAACCTATAAGTTATTCTCGCAAGAAATTGATAAAGTTTCTAGGAATGCGAGTACTTTAAGGTCGTATTTGAAAATTAAAAAAGATGGAAAGGCGATTCCCATTGACCAAGTCGAATCGGTAGAAAATATTTTCAAAAGATTTGCTACAGGTGCCATGTCATTTGGATCAATAAGTCATGAGGCACATAGCACCTTAGCGATTGCTATGAATCGAATCGGAGGAAAAAGTAATTCAGGTGAAGGTGGAGAGGATGAAAGACGATTCGAAATCTTCAAGAATGGAGATAGTATGAAATCTGCGATTAAGCAAGTGGCTTCTGGGAGGTTTGGTGTCACCATCAATTACTTGTCGAATGCCGTAGAGTTACAAATCAAAATGGCGCAAGGAGCCAAACCCGGCGAAGGTGGACAATTACCTGGTCATAAAGTTGATGCTAATATTGCAAAGGTTAGAAATAGTACACCTGGGGTGGGTCTCATTTCACCTCCACCTCACCATGACATTTATAGTATAGAAGATTTAGCACAGCTGATATTTGATTTGAAAAATGCGAATCGAAAAGCAAGAATAAGTGTAAAACTCGTTGCAAAAACTGGCGTTGGAGTGATTGCCTCAGGTGTAGTCAAGGCACATGCGGATCATATATTGATTAGTGGTGCTGATGGAGGGACTGGCGCTTCTCCATTGAGCTCTATTCGTCATGCTGGATTACCTTGGGAATTAGGGTTGTCGGAAACACATCAGACATTGGTGAAAAATAGATTGAGAGATCGGGTTGTATTGCAGGCAGATGGGCAGATAAGAACGGGAAGAGATTTGGCGATTGCTACCATGCTAGGTGCAGAGGAATGGGGAATCGCTACTGCGGCACTCGTAGTACAGGGTTGTATTCTTATGCGCAAGTGTCACCTAAATACCTGTCCAGTAGGAATCGCTACTCAAGATCCAGAGCTCAGAAAGAAATTCGATGGTAAGGTGGAGCACTTGGTCAATTACTTCCACTTTTTAGCATCACACTTAAGGGAGATCATGGCGGAATTAGGGATTCCAACTGTAAATGAATTGGTCGGTAGAACGGACCTTTTAGAGATAGATCATACGCAAGAACATTGGAAATCAGCAAAGCTCAACCTAAAAGCACTGTTACACAAATTTGATCCAGGTCCAAACCAGACCTTGTACTCAAGCAAAGAACAAGACCATGGAATCGAAGAAGTATTGGATAAAAAGCTTATTGAAAATACGAAACTGGCACGAACCAATAATGGTATTGTCAATACAACCTATGAAGTAAAAAGTACAGATCGAGCAGTAGGCACTATGTTATCAAATGAGATTGCCAAAAAATATGGGTCCAAAGGAATGGCAGATGATAGTATCAATATTCGATTCAGAGGAAGTGCTGGACAAAGTTTTGGAGCATTTGGCGCAAAAGGGCTTAGTTTTCTGCTAGAAGGTGAAGCCAATGATTATTTTGGAAAAGGTCTGAGCGGTGCAAAATTGACATTGATACCAGACAGAACAACTACTTTTTTGGCGCATGAAAACATAATCGTTGGTAACGTCGCGCTCTATGGTGCAACCTCGGGAGATGTTTATATAAATGGAATAGCAGGTGATCGATTCTGTGTTCGTAATAGTGGTGCACATGCTGTAGTAGAAGGTGTGGGAGACAATGGATGCGAATATATGACTGGTGGTAGCATCATTGTACTCGGTAGTATTGGTAGAAATTTTGCCGCTGGCATGAGCGGAGGAATTGGGTACCTCTATGAAATCCAAGAAAATTTAGAAAAATGTATCAATAAACAGATGGTGTTTGTAGAAACACCAAATAGCGAAGATCTCAACTTTATTCATAAAAAGCTTAGCGAACATTTTAAAATAACAGCGAGTAAATGTGCTTTAGATATTTTGAAGAATTGGAAAACCGAACAATCTAAATTTGTGAAAATATTTCCAAAAGAATACAAAGCAATTTTAGAAAAGAAGTCAGTGAATAAA